>JBJHBN010000048.1:4377-9871 GCA_050485505.1 Opitutales bacterium
CAAGGATGCGGGCATCCGGAAAACGGTGGGCAATCTTCTCCGCCATGCGCTCAACGGTCCGGCGACTTGCGTCGCGAATGGGTTCAACATCATCCTTATACAATCCTATGTGGATGTCTTCGCCACCCCAGACATTGTAGTAGAAGTTGTCCGCATCGCCACTGTCGTAGTAATCCTTCGCCATTTTCTCAACGGCTGCTGCATCGTGCTGACTCATGCGTCCTCCTTTGTTTCAGAGGCTTCTGGATAGCGTTTTTCAGCGATGAATACAATGAAGTCGGGATCCTCCTGACGGTAGGTTTCCTTGAAGTCCGCAAATTTGTGGACTTGCTGGAAGCCGACCTCTTTCATCAAACGTTCAGTGTAAGCCTGACGCAGGGGGAACATATTCAAGTGAAAGGTTCCACCATCAGAAAACTTGTATTGAAAGCGTGCCAAGCCATCGTCCACAAACTCGGGTTTCGCTTCAACATTGTCTCCACAGTAATAATACGTGTGCTTACTTTTGAAGCCCTCATCAAGGATCATGTCATAATTGCGTTGATCCAAAATCAGAATGCCGTCGTGACGCAAGCAGGCATAAAATTCGGCCAAAGCTTTGCGACGATCGCGTTCTTCGAATAAGTGCGTGAAGGAATTGCCGAGGCAAATGACGGCGTCGTACTTGCCGTGCACATCGCGGTTCAGCCAGCGCCAGTCGGCCTGCACAGTGCGAAGCACGTGCCCATGACGGCGACCATTGGCGAAGGCCTTGGCAAGCATTTCAGGGCTGCCATCCGCACTGATGACCTCAAAGCCCTCGTTAAGCAAGCGCACAGAGTGAAAGCCCGTACCGGTGGCCACATCGAGAATCTTCCGCTTGCCGCGGCGCTTCAACTCATCGATGAAAAAGCTGCCTTCGCTCTTTGCACGTCCGTCCCAGTCGATCAAGTCATCCCACTTGTCGACAAAGGAATGCACGTATTCTTCTTTGTATTTATCAGTTTGGCGGACCTCAGTTGGATTTTCTCCGTAGTCCTGTTCTTTGTGTTTCTCTAATGCCATAGCAAATAGATGAACTGAAGTGTTGGCGGAATTCGATCCCGCCGCAAAAGCTCAAGGGCTTACTATACCTGATCTGTCAAGGCGAACGAAGCCTTTCGAATGGGCAAGTTTATGGCTATCAGTGGGTTAGCTATATTTACAAATTTGAAAGAATTTCATCCGGGCTGCTTTGTCGTAAAATGACTACGCCTGGAGGCAGTGCACGGTGGATATTTTCCGTCGGCAAACCGGTTCCAAACTCCGTCAACAAACCTCCGTTCAGTGTGAGATCCTCGAAAAATTCGACTCGCCCATCAAGGAACCCTATAAAGCCACCACGGTCGCCAAAAACCGCCGGTTGGTCTTCAACCAAAGCAGTCCAACGCCCATCCGGGCGAAGTCCTCGGGTCCACATAACGAGTGTTGAAGGAGGGTGGATGCCTGGCACTACGCCTGTGGCGACCACCACGCTTGTCGGCTCTTTTGCGAAATTCTCGTTCAATTTCCAGGATCCGTCGGCTTTTGGCTGGCCCACCCTACGGGGCGAATTTCCGCTTGGGTTCTGTAAGGGATCACCAGCTACTCGATAAAGACGGGCGTCGTTCAAGCCTTGACGCTGTGCTAGAACCAGCGCCCAGGCGTGGACCGATTTAGCCGCATCCAACTCCTGTGCGGCATGGCGCTGCTCAGCCGACCAAGCGATTAGAATCTGCCTCATGTTATGCCCGGCACTGGTTATCTGCGCCTGCTGGCGGACCGAACCAACTGCCGGTATCAACAGACCTGCAAGCAGGCCGATCAGGGCAATAACGACCAGTAATTCGATTAAAGAAAAGCCCCCGCGTCCCGCCGCGGAAACACAAGATTTGGTATGGCATTTGAACATAAGGCCATTTTCCAAATCTAAATAACGTTATTTCAAGCTTTAATTCCGCCCGATTTCATCGTCAGCCAAAGGACCTTGCAGCAGCCGGTAAAGGACCTGTTGATCAATACGCTGGTCGAGATAACGACAAAACCGCTGATACCGCTCGTATACATCAAAAGTTTCCAGAAGCTCCTGACGCAGGTCGGCTGACTGGCAAACCGAATGGATTGTCAGGTCCAGAAAGACTTGCGGCTCTTCGATGCCTTGAATCATTTCGACGAACTCTTCAGGTAACTCCTCCTGCCAGGAATGATCTTTGGAAAGCAATTGAGCCACCCTCGATTTCTCTGCCAAAAGCTCTTCATCGCCAGCACCGGGTTCGGATGAAACGGGTTCAATCTCCGCAATGCGATAGGGTTGCTCTTCCACGATGTCCACAATTCGTACCCGAACAAGCCCCTGAATGACCAAATTGGAAGTGCCATCATCGTTTCGGTGCGATGCCCTTACGATGCCTACCGTTGCGAACCGATGCATCGGCTCAAAGCGGCCTGTCGCTTCCGCTTCTTCCCCATCCTCTTTGGCTACGGCAAACATGCGTTGCCCCTGTAGCACATCCTCCAACATCTCTTTGTAACGTGGCTCGAAGATATAAAGAGGGATCACCGCATGCGGAAAAAAGACTGTATCCCGCAGTGTCATTACGGGAACCCGGCTTGGAATGGCTAACGTCGACTCCATTGTCCTACTACTATCCATCATTTTTTCAAAAACTCAATCCTTCCATTTCCATGAAACCAGCAAAGCCGGATCGGGATCCGGGCTTTCCGCGTAGTAAACAGCCATACGCAGGTAAAACAACACATCCTCCGCCAATTCCGCATTCTGGCGGCGCCCTTCCTCATACAGACTTTCCGGCGAGCGTCCGCGAAGCTCGTCCAGATCCGTGATTTCCTGATTCAAAAGAACGCGCACCGTACGGAGATCCATTCCGGGAATCCGGCTCAAGGGCGAATTCAATGCTTCGTAATCAACCTTCTTTTTGCGTTTGGGTGGCAACTCCATCAATGCGCATCAAGCTAGCAAGCCCTGCCCTCTTGAAAAGCCTTAAAACCAACAAAAGCCGTCGATACAGATCAGGGACAATCAAGCTTGTGACACACTGCGCCCAGGTGTGACACAACTGTGACATGAACTGCGACAAGGTTTACTCGCTCGAAGCACCATGTCGATATAGACATCCCTCAACGAAAGGCGTGAGCTATTGTTATACAAAGACTTAAGTAAATCAATCCTTGTCTGGCATTGCAACTGCAAGGAAGTTGTCATCATGAGTAAGATCATTGGAATCGATTTGGGAACTACAAACTCTTGCATGGCTGTCATGGAAGGGGGCGAGCCCGTTGTCATCCCTAACAGTGAAGGTGCCCGCACAACGCCATCCGTTGTCGCATTTGCGAAAAACGGCGAACGCCTTGTCGGCCAAGCGGCCAAGCGCCAAGCTGTTACCAATCCTGAGAACACGATTTTCTCCGCCAAGCGTTTGATTGGCCGGAAATTCAGCGAAGTGGCCGAAGAAGCCAAGGGCCTTCCCTACAAGGTCGTCGAGGGCAAAGGCGGCGATGCTTGGATAGAAGTTGTCGACAATGGCGAGACCAAGCAGCTGCCACCCGAGCAAATCAGCTCGATGGTGCTCGCCAAGTTGAAGGCCGACGCTGAGTCCTATCTGGGCGAGCCGGTCACCAAAGCGGTCATTACGGTTCCGGCCTACTTTAACGATAGCCAGCGCCAGGCGACCAAAGATGCCGGGACCATCGCCGGACTGGAAGTGTTGCGCATCATCAACGAACCAACCGCTGCTTCGCTCGCCTACGGACTCGATAAAAAGAGTGAGCAGACCATTGCGGTCTACGACCTCGGTGGTGGCACCTTTGATATTTCCATTCTGGAAATCGGCGATGGCGTCTTCGAAGTGAAGGCGACCAATGGCGACACCCAACTGGGTGGTGACAACTGGGATAGCGCCATCATCAAATGGTTGGCCGACGATTTCCAAAAGGAACACGGTATTGACCTCCGGGGTGACCGCATGGCTCTGCAGCGCCTGAAGGAAGAAGCTGAAAAGGCCAAGATTGCTCTCAGCTCCTCGCAGTCGACCGACATCAACCTGCCCTTTATCACGGCCGACTCTTCCGGTCCGAAGCACTTGAACGTGACTTTCAGCCGCTCCAAGCTGGAGCAGATAACAGACAGCCTCTACGAGCGCACTATCGAACCCTTTAAGGCCTGCCTTAAGGACGCTGGTATTTCCAATAGCGAAATCGGCGAATTGGTGCTTGTCGGCGGTATGACCCGTATGCCCAAGGTGGTTGAGACTTCCCGCAAGCTTGCCGGCAAAGAGCCCCACAAGGGCGTGAACCCCGACGAAGTGGTCGCTATCGGTGCCGCCATCCAGGGCGCGGTTCTGGCTGGCGACGTAAAGGACGTACTCCTGCTCGACGTCACCCCACTGACCCTCGCCATCGAGACCGCTGGCGGCGTTGCCACCGCGATGATCGAGCGCAACACCACGATCCCGACCAAGAAGTCCCAGGTATTTTCAACCTACGCGGATCAACAGACCGCCGTGGACATCAAGGTCCTGCAAGGTGAGCGCCCGCTTGCCAAAGACAACAAGATGCTGGGCAACTTCCGCCTCGACGGCATCCCCGGGGCTCCCCGCGGTGTGCCTCAGATTGAAGTCACCTTTGACATCGACGCAAATGGTATTCTGCACGTTTCAGCAGTCGACAAGGGCACCGGCAAGGAACAGAAAATTTCCATCACGAATGCCTCCGGCCTCAGCGAGGACGAAGTCAAAAAGATGAAGGAAGACGCCGAGCGCAATGCTGAAGCGGACAAGCAGGCCAAGGAAAAAGTCGAAGCCCGCAACCAGCTCGATGGCGTCGTGTTCTCCACTGAAAAGCTGTTGACCGACAACAAGGATAAGTTCAGCGAAGAAGAGCAAACGCTGATCAAAGGACTCGTCGAAGAGGGCAAGAAAGCTTTGGAGTCGGACGATCTCGAGCAGATCAAAGCTGCGACCGAGAAGATCAACAACAGTTCTGAACTGCAGGCAGCTGTAGCTCGAATGTACCAGGAAGCTGGCGGCGCTGCCGGAGCCGAGGGCCCTATGCCTGAAGGACCTGAATCTTCAGACTCGAGCAGGAGCCAACAGGCAGCCGACGACAATGTTGTCGACGCTGAAGTTGAAGACGTTGCGGACGAAGATAAAAAGTAATCAACGGATTTAAACCAAACCACTTATACAAATTCGTATTAATAAACCGAAAAAATCATGACAACTGCTAATAAAGTAAACATCAAACCCCTGGGTGATCGCGTTCTGGTAAAGCCAGTCGAAAGCAGCCAGGAAGAAGTCAAGGGCGGGATCATCATCCCCGACTCCGCCAAGGAAAAGCCAACCACGGCCGAAGTGCTCGCACTCGGCAACGGCAAAAAGGATGGAGAAGACTATGCCTTCTCCGTCAAGGTGGGCGATCAGGTCATCATCAGCAAGTATGGTGGTACCGCCGTCAAGTATGATGATGTTGAATACACCAT
>JBJHBN010000049.1:0-9791 GCA_050485505.1 Opitutales bacterium
ATTTTTCAGACAGGATTTACAAGATCTACAGGATCCATTCCTCCGCAACGCGCCATCATCCTGTAGATCCCGTTAATCCTGTCAAAATCCCCAGCAGCGACTCAAGCCTCCACGCCAAAGGCCGGGCTCCAACCCCTCCACGATTCCAACCATCCAACAATCCACCAATCCCCTCCCCACATCCCGCAGCTCCCAAACGGCCAGCCCCCACTGCCTCACCGCCCACAGAACACCGCCAGAAGGCCTCACTCCATATGAAACACCTCATTCAGCCCAACGGCAACGGGGCTGTTGTCTGGATTCGAGGGCATAATATCTGCCATGTGGGCCCACCATTTTTTGCAGATGTCGGTGTTGGCGACCTCGGCCCAGCGGGCCTCGTCCTCGATTTCGACATAGCCGAACAGCTGGTGGGTTTGCGGATGATGAAAGATGGAGTAATTGTGCCCTCCGTGGGCTTTCAGGGTCTCTTCAAGTTCGCTCCAGATGGGCTGGTGACGACGCGTGTATTCCTCTACTTTGTCCGGATGGACGCTCATAACAAATGCTTTTCGGATCATGCCTCCGAGTCTGGATCGGGGTCGCAATTTTACAATGCTGTAATTACCTCCAACACCGCCAAACTTCGTGCAGTTTCGCTCACCCGATCTGAAATTCGGTTGCCCGCCACTTGCCAAATGCGCATAACGCATTCATGGCTACTTCAAACCCTAATCTGAAAGTTGGTTTATTTGGTATCGGACTGGACACCTACTGGGATCAGTTCGACGAACTGAAAGAAAGGCTGCTGGGCTATCAGTCCAGAGTCAAAGCAGGCATCGAAAAGCACGGTGCCGAGGTGGTTGATCTGGGATTGATCGACAATCCCCTAAAATCGCACGATGCGGCATCCACATTCAGACGGGAGGAGGTCGACCTCATTTTTCTCTTCATCACCACCTACGCGCTTTCATCCACGGTCCTGCCGGTCGTGCAGAAGGCGAATGTCCCGGTTATCGTCTTGAACCTTCAGCCTGTGGCGCAGCTTGACTATGAGAGTTTCAACGCATTGGGCGACCGTGGCAAGATGACGGGCGCCTGGCTGGAGAACTGCCAAGCCTGTTGCGCACCCGAGATAGCGAGCGTATTCAACCGCTGCGGGATCGATTTCCACCTGGTTACTGGATACCTCGACGATGAGTTGGCCTGGACTGAAATCCGCGACTGGATTCGCGCGGCCACGGTCAAACGGGCAATGGCATCCAACCGTGTTGGAGTCCTTGGACACTACTACTGCGGAATGCTCGATGTTTACAGCGACATGACCCAGCAGAGTGCCATTTTTGGCAACCACTTTGAACTGCTTGAAATGTGCGAGCTGCAGGACGCCCGTGAGGCCGTTACCGACAAACAGGTGGAGGAGAAAATAGCAGAATTCCAGCAAGCCTTTGAAGTCTCTCCTGACTGTGAACCCGCAGAGATCGAAAGGGCTGCGCGCACTTCCGTTGCACTCGACACCCTGGTTCGCAACAATCAACTCGGTTCCCTCGCCTACTACTATGAAGGCAGCGCCGGAAATGCTTACGAGAACATCGTCACATCGGTCATTGCCGGCAATACCCTCCTCACCGGGCGCAACATCCCCGTCGCCGGCGAGTGTGAAATCAAAAACGTCCAGGCCATGAAGATAATGGACCTGCTCGGCTGCGGTGGTTCTTTCTCAGAACTCTACCTTGGCGACTTCAAAGACGACGTGGTCTACCTCGGCCACGACGGCCCCGCCCACTTCGCAATCGCCCAAGGCAAGGTCGGCCTCGTCCCCCTACCCGTCTACCACGGCAAACCCGGCAAAGGCCTGTCCATCCAGATGACCGTCACCCATGGCCCCGCAACACTCTTGTCCGTAGTCCAAAAAGGCGACGGCACCCTCAATTTCCTCATCGCGGAGGCAGAGTCCGTCGACGGCCCCATTCTGCAAATCGGCAACACCAATTCCCGCTACAAATTCAACATCAGCGCCCGCGACTTCCTGCAACAATGGTCCGAAGCCGGCCCCGCTCACCACTGCGCCATCGGCACCGGCCACCAGGCCGCTGTCCTGAAGAAGCTGGCGAAGCTGCTGAAAATTGAATGCGTGCAGGTGGGATGAGGGCTGCCGGATGAAATCAGGGCCAAAGATTCCGGCTGTATTCATAGCCACCATTTTTATCCTTATAAGCTCGCTCGTCCTGGCGTCCCCAGACGCTCCCTTACATGAGAGCGAGGCCAACCTGTTCAGTTTTGAGGAAAGAGATTTCCCCGAATTGCCAGCCAACACCAAAGACCTGATTCAGATAGGACACATTACTTTGGCACTGGCATTTGCCAGTCCGGAGAATCCGCATGTGAGTGATGACAGGATCCGTCTATTCTCGACCTCAGGTGTAGTGGAAAAATGGACCCACATCGATGAATTTGAAAGCCTCGAATTCAGCCCTCAGACAGTCCCTGCTAATGGTCGCTGGATTGTCTTCCCCCGTAGAACTGATGGAGAGGTGCAGCCAATTGTCGTTTCGGTCGAGAGTGATCAGGTTTATCTGAGCAAAACACTCCCACCCTTACCGGTTAATGACATTCAGGCTATAAGTGGAGCAAGCTTGGGTGACAGGATCTTTTTGGCGTTACAAGAGAGCGATGCTCCCCTTGAGCTGATAAGTTACCGTATCTCCAGAGGTAATCAGCAATGGCAAATCATTGATGAGATTCCATTGATTCAGGCCGAAGCTTTATATTTAATTGCACACCATCAAAGCCTATACCTCTTCACCGAGTCAGCCGAAACCGGTACCCAGAGGGCATTTACCTATAACCCCCTGAGTGGTTGGCGATCGCTGCGCAATCCTCCTTTGCCAGTGGCGCGCGGCCAAGCAGTAACATCCGGTGATGCACACTTATTATTCCTGAATATACCAGGAATTGAAAGCGCTGTCGTAGGCTACCATGTCACCACCGATAGTTGGGCACGGATGGGAACGCTACCATTCACTGAAAGATTGGTTTCAGCCCACGCACTTGCCGATGTGACAGCAAAACTCCATACTCCATCACGACTACTGCTGATGGAGGCTCAGATGCAGCCAACTGCCTATGGGTGGCGGGACAATGTGGTTTTGGTGGTCTTTATGGGAATGATGATCGGTGTCGGCGTCTATCTGGCACGACGGGAACGCACAAAAGCCGATTATTTCAGGGGCGGTCGACAGATCCCTTTCTGGGCCTCGGGACTTAGCCTCTTTGCAACCGGAGCCAGTGGAATCAGTCTCATGGCCATGCCCGGCAGAGCATTCGAGGACAACTGGGCCTACTTGACCCTTAGCTTTTTCATCGCCGCCACCTATCCACTTGTCCTGTTGGTTTACGTGCCGATTGCCCGTCGCCTCAATGTATCAACTGCCAACGAGTATTTGGAGCGGCGCTACAACCTCGGGTTACGACTAGGAGGAAGCATCATCTATTCTCTCAACCAGATCATGGCCCGACTGGCAGCGATTATGATACTACCGGCTATCGCAATATCGCTAATAGCAGGCATTCCTATGGAAACCAGCATACTGGTCATGGGGCTTGTCACCACACTTTATGCGACCCTGGGTGGACTGGAGGGGGTTATTTGGACCGATGTGATACAGGCAGTGGTCATGCTAATTGCGGTTTTCCTGTGTGCAACCTGGGCATTGATTGCACTCAATGCAGACCCCGCGACCGCATTTGCCGCGATCCAATCGGCTGAAAAACTCCGGTCTTTTGATCTGACAATAAGCCTTCTCGGACCCACTTCACTTGTGCTGTTTGCCAACGTTGTAGCAACCACCATTTCAATGATTGGCGACCAGAACTTTATTCAGCGGGTTCAATGTACCCCAACTGAAAAAGACGCCCGCAAAGCAGTTTTAACCCAAATTTCAGTGGCTGTGCCCCTCAATGTAATCCTGTTCTCGTTGGGTACTATTTTATTTCTGTTTTATCGCGAAAGACCAGAAATGCTCAACCCGACAATCCGGGCAGACGGTATTTTCCCGCTATTTGCAGCGCAGAACCTCCCCGCGGGCTTAGCTGGACTGGTCATCGCAGCCCTGTTCGCTGCAACCATGTCGACTCTTTCCAGTGCAATAAACAGCACTGCCAACCTGGGTGTAGAGGACTTCTACCGTCGCCTTTTTGGCGATGTAAGCCCACGCAAGTGTTTGATTCTGGGACGAATACTCTCAGCCACCTTCGGAATTCTAGGAACAATGGCGGCACTCTGGCTGCTGCACTCGGATTTACGATCCGTCTGGGACCTGGCAATGATGCTAACCGGCATGATACTGGCGCCTATTGCAGGTATCTTTTTCCTCGGGATATTCACAACCCGGGCTCATAGCAATGGAGTAATTGTCGGTGCTGCCTCCGCCATCCTGGCAACCTACCTAGTAAAAACCTACACACCTTTACATCACTTCCTTTACCTCCCAATCGGTGTACTCAGCTGTATTTCCGTAGGTTATCTGGCAAGTCTGATACTCCCGAATCCAGGCAAAAACCTCAAAGGGTTGACGGCATACACGATATACAAGGAAGCCTCTCAATAACGCGAATCAGCTTGGCCCTTCGAAAATATAGCAAATTCAACCAAACCAGGGTCATTCGATTGCCCGAACAGAGCCGACTGGACTATTCTACAAAACATGCGAATAAGACACCTTTTTCATCTTCTGGCGGTCAGCCTGATTGTAATGCCACACGTCGAGATATCCGCCAAGCTAGTATCCGTCGACTGGATCGTGACTCCACAAACAATTGAAACGACTCCCCCGGTATCCGGGGTTGAAGTTTGGCAGAGCGACCAGGGTGACGAATCTGCACGGGCTGAACTCTCTGAGAAGATTGGCCAGTCCGGAACACTGCAGTTTTGGTTTCAGACCAAGCAAGACCTTATCCCATCGAGAGAAGCTGAGCGCACACAAAAACCCCTTATTGAACTACCCGGTTTACTGGATGTAAGCCTTCGCATGGATCCATCAGAAGTTACCTTGTTTATCGAGTGGGCCGGCGACGAGGAAACAATGTTCGAGCGCCATATCCGCATGATTATTCCATCGCTGCCCGGCAGCCAATGGATTCATTTCGCACTCACCTGGGATGCGGATGCAGGTCTTTACAACGCCCTCCTCAACGGCACTCCCTTCTACACGCCAGGTGTCGCCATCGAACCGATTCAGCAAGGTCTGGCGGATACCATTGTTCCGGATTCCGGGAAAACCGCCATCGCCGGACTTGAGCTCACATCGACCTACACCGAAGTGGAGGCCTTGAGGGCTCGATTGGAACCCGACGTGCGGGATTCACTCGAACACCTCATGGGCTCCCAACGCCTGGAACCGTTTGACATTGAAAGCCAACGTGGACGCTTGCTCTACGCCAATGCGATGGATCATCCGGATCGTGTGCAAAGCTGGACGATGGAAGGTCCGGGAATTTTGTCCGAGAACGATGGTTGGCTCCACCTGAAATCGGAACGTCCCGATGGACCGCAGGGTCACATGGTCTTCTGGTGTCCCGAGGACTTTCCCGACAGCTTCATAGCCGAGTGGGAGTTCATCCTCGAGGACGCTGTCGGGCTGTGCATTGTCTTTTTTGCCGCCACTGGCCCAGAAGGTCAGAGCATTTTTGCTTCAGACATGAGCCCACGCTCGGGCGAATTTGGTCACTATGTTTACAGCGACCTGCACGCATACCACATCTCCTATTACGCCTCGACCCCCTGGGTGCCGCGATCGATGGCCAATCTGCGCAAGAATCCGGGACTCCACCTACTCGGCAACGGCCCGATCGCGGTTCGTGCGGAAAGCGGCAAGATTTATCGGGCACAGTTGGTCAAGGATGGGCCTCATATACGCATGTCCATCGATGGGCACACGATCATTGATGAGATAGACTCGGGAGAAAGATTCGGAGAAGTGTATAGCGGTGGGAAAATTGGACTGCGTCAAATGCAGTGGACAGAAGCGCGATACCGTAATTTCGCAGTTTATGAACTCAACCCTCCTCGCTGAACTATCTTATGAATCGACTCACATCCACACTGACTGCATTTGCAATAATTACCGGTCTACCAGCCTTCGAGGCGCAGGCTCATTCCACGCCTGAAACCATACCCGTCCACGAACTCCTGCAGTGGCAGTCTGCTGGGCAGGGAACCATCGAAACCTTCAGGGACCGCGCACTGCAATTGACAGAGACGGAGGAATCGGAAGGTCTGATGATCATCAGTCCGAAAAGCTATGGCAACCAAATCGTGGTGCGGTTTTCAACAATGACTCTAAGGCCGGCTACGGTGCTGGTTGTCATGCTGTCTTCCTCCGACGGCGATGGCAGTGGCGTGCTGAGCATTCCAGAGGATTTCGACGGAAATCTTTCGAACTGGAATCCGGAGGCAAGCGATTACTTTTTCGCCTTCCACAATGCACCTCATTTTCGCTACCCTTTCGTCATTCGCCGACAGGCGGACAGCGCATTGCTGCTGCAAGAGGCTTCACGCTCATACATGAGTGTCGGGCGCTGGCACGACGTGGTGTGCGGAAGGGACGGCAGCCAACTCTGGTTAAAAATAGATGGAAAAACGGTTCTGAACATTAAAGATCCCAATCCCCTTGACGGCGGCTCAATCGCTCTACGTATCCGTGGCTCTGGAACAGAAAGGGCCAGCGCCTTTTTCAAAGACCTGACCCTTTCGGAGAAATAAGAACCGTAAAGCTTGCTTCATTCGCCCGGACCAGCGGACCCCGAACGGCTCGACATCCTACGACGGACCAGGACAAAGGCCAAAGCCCCCAGCCCGAACAGCACAGAGACGGTTGCCGGCTCAGGAATGACGGCGGCTTCGAGGGAACCGAATTGATGGGACATTGCGTTGTTGATTGTTCCATCAAACAACTCGTGTTGGACGTGCACACCAATCGCCGAAATGTCAGTCAAAGTCGAACCGAGTACACCCGAACCCATATCACTTGGGTTGTAGAACAAAAGGCTGGCTGAGTGTGGATCAAAGTTGTGCCATGTGGCATCCGCTGCATTGATCGAGAGAGTCCCACTGGTACCTTCGAAGGCATCCCCAGACAAAAACCAGTCGCCTCCACTCTGAATGATGAACCGAGCCAAACGGGTGTTTCCCGTTGTCGGGGTGCCGCTGTTAGCAAAACTCGCGGTCAGAGAACCAGCCTGATCTGCAAAGCTCAAATTATCGAGCAAATTCGTACCGTTGAGAAAGGAAGACTTCTCCCAATACCAAGCCGAAGCCATCCGCATGGAACTCGTCCCGGCACCGCTGGTATTTTGCAACAGGTCTGCTCCTGCATTGTAACGCACGAGATTCATCGAAGGATCCTCGCTGCTGTCAATGTTGGCAATGCTGTAACCGTAGCGGATCACGGCTCCGGACTTCCCGGAGGGAGTTGTCCAGTTCGGGGAATTTGGCGCTGTATGCTCCTGACCCAATGTAACGTAAGAGGCCCTATCTGTAGCAGAGCCATTGAAGTTGAAATCACCGGTTGCCAGCTGGCTAGGTGGGGTCGCCGTGTTGATATTGTTTGAGCTATAATTTGCACCAAAATCGACGGCGGTGAAAGAAGACTGGCCCAAGCCTAGAACAGCTGAGAAACAAATTAAAGATGAACAGAGTAACAATTTTTTCATGACAAACACTAAATGAGGTTAAGCGAGCTCATAAATCATGAGCTTCATAACAAAAACCTATGCAAATGAATCTGCCGGTTCAACTGCTCACACAATCCTTAATTCATGCAAAATCAACCGTCTACACGTGGGAATAAGAAAGGCCCACATTGCTGTGGGCCTTTGGCAAAAGACAAGCTAAAGAGCTTAATCAGTCGACTTCGGGTTCTGGTTCCGAGTAAGGAGCCGGAATAAAGGCCCATCCGCCGTCTTCTCCAACGCCTTCTTCAGGAACATAGATCCAACCACCGATACGTGCACTGTAAACCCATGGGGAATACTCGTCATAGATCCATCCCAACCAATCACCGGAATCATACCATCCACCATTACCCACTGGCTCTGGATCGGGATCCAAGTGAAAGCTGAACTCATTGAAATTCAGCCATACATAGTGGTTTTCCAATGTGCCATCAAACCGTGTGTTCTGCATTATTACGCCTACAGCCTGAATATCTGCCAAAGAATCACCCCTTACAGCAGAGCCCAATGGAATCGTAGTGCCGGGTTCTTCATCAATGAACAGCATTGCCTCAACGTTGTATTCATGCCAGTATTCAGCTGCGGGATTGATTGATAGTGTCCGAACCTGGTCGCGTACCACCTCTTCACCGTCACTCTCTGTACCTGCCTGGGAAACATACCAACCATCGCTTGCTTGAATAATAAAGCGGGCCCGGCGGATTCCGGCTGGATCTGCATCCACCTTTGGTAGGCCTCTAAAAAAGACTTCGGCAGAGAAGGCATCCTCTTCGTTGGGGAGTCTGAGGTCTTCAATTTCATCGGCCCCATTCAAAAAATCTTCTTTGATGGCAAAAAAGGTGGATAACAAGCCCATGTCATCGGTGGTATCAACATTACCGGATGTTATCTGAATGGCTTGTGGCCCTGACCCCCATCTGTAGAGACCAAATGGCGGGTATTCACCAGACGCTCCGTAACGGACAATCTGAGCACCGGTGTAAAACAAACCGCTCTTGCCAAAAAGGTCTTGGTCAATCTGAAAATTTAATCCGATAGGCCCGAGGTTATCGCCAATACCGGGATAAGGAAAGAGGATTGGTATGAAGCGGCGTGTATCTGTAACGCCATTGTCATTAAAATCCCCTTGATCCTCGAAGTGGAACTCAGCGTTGTTGCCCAAGGCAGAATTACGATTTCCACCGTAATCTCCTTCAAATAATACTGAGAGTACTGAACTTGCATTCAGGTTCACTGCAGCGGCCGCGCCGATGCAGATCAATGTTTTCGTGAGTAATGATAGATTCATGAGTAGTGTTTTTATATGATTCAACTAGGTAGAAAAATAAACTTCATTATTCTCCTTGAGCACAAAAAATCAAAGTGAATTGAAGTCCGTGAAATATGCAAAATCGCCCCTTTGACAGAACATAACTTATTGAGAATCCTCGGGCAGATACACATCTCCATCCAAAGAATAAAAGACTCTGAACCTCGAGGTGGTCCATATCCATTCCCGGCTGCTTTCGAGGAAAATCCAGACAATGTCTCCTTCCGCAGGCGGTGAGAAGATCCAGCCCAACTCATGGTGGAAGAGCCAGCCATCGCTTTCTGGAATAAACCAGCCGAATCCATTTAAGTAGAACCACTTGCGATCAACGTGAAACGAATTCCGCCACTGTGGGTACATCTCTTCCGGATCCGGTACCACCAGATCGAAATCCAAGGTCAGACTCCGGTGTCCTTTTTCAATATGAACCTGAGCCCCTGGCCAGTCAGCATTCAAGAACGGGCTTTTGTAGGTGTAATCGGGAGCCAGATCATAGGCATCTCCGTCTACGGTTGGAGCCTCATCTGAATCGATATGAAAGACGAAATCTCCGGATCCACCCAAGCCTGTGTAATGCAAGCGCCTCTCCTCATTTTCGACAACTATTTCGAGTCCAGTCGATACGGCAGCCGCCTGAAAAGTCCCAAAGTCTGCATAGTCCTGGGAACGAGCCACTTCAACAATTACAGGCGAATATTCATCATCAAGCTCAATCCATTCGGAATCTTGCCATTGATAGCCTCCTGTTGCTACACGCACTCCAGAGTAA
>JBJHBN010000050.1:0-9712 GCA_050485505.1 Opitutales bacterium
GCACTAGGCTGGGCCGGTGGTGGGCCGATTGAGATCGACCAAAGGGATGAATCCGGGATGCGCGCCGCGGAACCATTCTTCCTTGTTATGGCTCGGGTACCGGAATCCCCGCAAAGGCTCTGGCATGGGCGCACCGGAGTCGTGCGCCTGCAACTTCCCTCTGAGCCCCTGCTGAAACAATGGAGCCGAAGCTTCCGCCAGCTGTTGCAGAGGCGCTTCCAGATTTAGGATATAAAGGATGAAACACGTCGCCAGTGAATTGCCGATGCGGGATGTGCGTCGCACAGAGGTGCCATCCCCTCCCGAGGTCCCCAAGGGCCTTGATGGAGTCGTCAATAAATGGATTGGCTGTTACCGTTCCAGAAAATGCCACTCGAAGGAGCTTTGGGAGGCCGCAGGCCGTTGTGAGGCGGCGTTTAAGGAAATTCGGGGAATTCCGGAGAAAGAACTGAGAGCTAAGATACGCCATCACCATGCGCATATCCGACGCTTGGGCGGACGCTGGAAAGAGGGGTTTGACGAGGCTCTTCCGGTTTTGGTGGAAGCGGCGAGGCGCTCTTTTGGACTGGAGGCCTACCGAACCCAGATGATGGGTGCCATGGCCTTGGCTCGCGGGACATTGGTCGAGATGGCGACTGGGGAAGGAAAGACTCTGACAATTGCGCTGGCAGCAGCGGCCGCGGGTTGGTCGGGCAGACCGTTGCACGTAGTTACCGCAAATGACTATCTGGCGCGACGGGACGCGGAGGAGCTGCAGGTCTTCTACGAGGCCTGTGGATTGCGTGCGGCCGCCATTCAGGTGGATTTGAAACCGCACGAACGCCGGGAGGTTTATGAAGCTCCAATTGTCTACTGTACAGGTAAGGAGTTGGTCGCGGACCTTTTGCGGGATCGCATTCTTCTTGGCAATTATGCGGAACCGACGCGGCGCAACGTGATGCGGCTATCTGGCTATACGCCAACTCAGCAGCATACTGTCCTGCGCGGGATTTACACCGCTTTTGTCGATGAAGCGGACAATCAGCTGATCGATGAGGCCGTAACTCCCCTGATCATTAGCCGCAAGGATGAGAATTCGCTGATCGAAGAGGCCTCGGAGCGATCGGAGGAGCTGGCGGCTTCACTGCTGCCCGGTGAGCATTACGAATTGAACAATCGTTACCGCGAGGCCCGGCTAATTGAGGCGGGGAAGGCAAAGGTCGCTGAATGGTGCGAAGGCCAAACCGGATTCCTTTCTGCCACGGACTGGATGTGTGACCTTGTAAACCAGGCGCTGCAGGCTCGACACTATTTTTTGAAGGATAAACAATACGTCATCGTCGATGGCAAAATTGTGATTGTTGATGAGTTCACCGGGCGACCAATGCCCGGCCGTAGCTGGCGTTTGGGATTGCATCAGGCGGTTGAAGCCAAAGAGCAGCTGGAGGTTTCGAAGCCCTCGGAAACCCTCGCCCGTTTGAGCTTTCAGCGGTTCTATCGCCTTTTTCGGCATTTATCCGGGATCACCGGCACGGCGCGGGAATCCCGTCATGAGTTCTGGGGAGTCTATGCGCTGCCCTTCATTGAAGTGCCGCGTCACCGGCCCAACCAGCGTAAAGACGCGCCGCTGCGTTTTTTTGCCGACGAGCAGGCCAAGTGGCGGGCAATTGTGGAGGAGATCAAGGGGCTGCATGCCATCGGGCGCCCGGTGTTGGTTGGAACCCGCAGCGTTGCAGCCAGCGAGCACTTGGCCCGGCTTCTGGATCAGGAAAAGCTTTCCTGCTCGATCCTGAACGCAGTGAGGCATGAACAGGAAGCTACAATTATTCGCCTCGCTGGAGCTGAAAGTTCGATTACTATTGCCACCAACATGGCCGGACGGGGAACCGATATCCGCCTGGCTGGCAAAGTTGTCAAATTGGGCGGCCTCCACGTCATTCTGAGTGAAGGTCACGAAAGCGGGCGGGTTGACCGCCAGCTGATGGGGCGTGCAGGGCGTCAGGGCGACCCTGGGTCGACCAGTCGCTATGTGTCTATTGAGGATGAATTGATTCAGCGCTTTTCACTGCGTCCCGTGCGGTCATTGACTCATGCCTGGCTCCGTTCCGGCCTGCCTGCGGCACAGATTGTGGCCCGGGTTTGTTTTCGCTGGGCCCAGTTTCGTGCGGAAGGGAAGAGTTTGCGTCAGCGGGTATCCGTTATGCGGCAGGATGCCGAGATGTCCAAGAAGCTTATGGTTAGCACGATCGATAAGATATGATAGCTGTGTGCGGGCAATCATGGCAGGCTTTTTGCCGTATTGAAAAAATGGGTCATGTCCCTCATTTAATCTTGCTTTTACAGCCCTATGGTTTCTAGGATCGCAAATTAGGTTTTTGTCACTCGTTGTCTGAATGTCTCTTCGCTCATCAACACGCACTCCTCGTTTCGTTGTCGAAACGCTGGAACAGCGCATCCTGCTGTCGGCAACACCGATGGATGATGGTGGGTTTGGTGCGGAGGAGGAAGGCTTGGATGATGTCGCCTTTTGGAATGTCGAGATGACTTCCGAGGCACAGGTCGGCTCCGACGAGGGCGCGGACCTGGAATTGTTTGGCTACGCGGACGACCAAGGCGAAGAGCCGATGTTCGCAGGGGACGAGGCAGGAGAGGATTCGGGATCTGCGGGTGTTGAGGTCGGTGAAGGCGAGACATTGCGCCATGCAGGCCTGCTTGAAGGTCCTTTTACGAATGCCGGAACTTTCATCCCCGGGAACAGTCCCGGGATCAGTGAGCACCTTGAGGGCTTCAGCACAACCGGGACTTTGGTATTCTACCTTGGCGGGACTGAGGCTGGCAATGACGACAGCAGCCATTCCCAGATTCAGGTGACTGGTGGTGCGGAGCTGGACGGTGTCATCGAGCTTCGGCTCTGGCAGGATTTCAGTCCTGAAGTAGGGGACAGTTTTGATTTGATGATTTACGACTCGGCTTCGGGGGCATTCTCCGGGGCCGTTGGTCTTTTCATGCTGGACGCTCCGGACAGGTATGTTGAGATTGACCAACAGGCCGATCGCCTCGTTGCAACCGTCAAGGCATTGCCCGGAGCTGAGCTCCTGAGCATCGCACCGGATACCCAGGCGATGGCTGATGCCCTTGGTCAATTGCTCAACGGTGATTATTTCAGCGCATTGCCGGACCACATTGTCATTGATGCCAGCATTGTTGTCGGAGAGCATCTTCACATCAGTGGCTCTGTAGGCATCTCGATCGCAGGGGATGACCTGACGATTTTGGGTGAGGATGTAACGGTCGCCCTGAAGGCCCCTGGGGTTGAAGCCCGTGTTGAATCCGTTTCTTTTGCTTTGTTGTTTGTCGATGGTAAGGTTGTTTTTGAAACATCCGCAGCGAGTAATTTTCATTTGAGCGGTGGAGACTTTGCCAGCGTCTCGGTAGCGGAGGCAGTTGTTCGTCTAAATTTGACAGGTGAATCCTGGACCGATGAATCCGTCAGTGTGGGAGCCATGAGCTACTCTTTCGTCGCCATGCCAGCTGCCTCGGATCTGATTGAGGTGTCGACCGTCGGCTTCGAGGCCCAAGTGGCTGATTTTGTTGAGCTGTCCGGTGATGTTGGCTTCAGCGTCCTGGACAATAGCTTAATTGCTGTTGGCAACGACATTTCCGTCCAGCTCGGTTCCGGCGCTTCTGAACTCGCTGTTGCCGGTGCGGCTTTCGGACTGATTCTTAATCAGAATCAGTTTGCCTTTGAGTTGAGCGGAGAGGATCTGGTTCTGGCCGTTGCCGGATTGGGTGTCGTTTCCGCGAGAGGACTCAATGTGCGCTATAGTGATGAAGACACCGTAATTGTTCCCGGCAGGGTTGTATCGGCTGGTTCCGTCAGCTATACCTTTGCCGAGGGGATTGCCAGTGGAACGGTTGCTTTTGATGTCGAAGATTTTGAATTCGACTTACTCGAAGATGTCTTAAGCTTTGAGGGCGATGGATCCTTCCATATGGATGCGGAGGGCGGGCTCTCAATGTCTTTCAGTGGCAGCCTTAATGTTTCCAGCCTTGTGGAACTGGAGGGAGATTTCAGCGCAAGCATTTCAGCGGACGGCAATTCGATGGTGCTGACTGCGAACTCCGTGAATGCCAATCTTGAAGCGGGTGATGTCGGTTTGTCCATCAATGATGCAAGCTTGGCGTTGAACCTCACGAATGACGGAGAATCGGTCGAATACGCGCTTTACGCTTACGGCAGTGCAACCCTCGACGGAATTGACGGTGTAGACTTCTCTATTAATAGTGTTGAGGTTCTTGCCAAGAATATCGAGGATTCGTTTATCGACATGGAAGGGGAGGGCCTAGCCGCAGGGTTGAAAAACTTTGGCGCAGCAGGTGAGGTTATGGCCATCGTTCTGGATGCATCGCTCGCCATTGACAATTTTGCCTCTGTGTCCGGGGACTTTTCTGTCACCCAGGTTTCCAATGCTGAAGACGAATACCTGGCACTGAGTGGGAGCTCAGTCACCGCTACCATGGGTTTAGGCTCGGTCCTTCTAAGTGTATTCGATGCGGAGTTGGGCATTCGCCTTGAAGGCGATGGCACTTACGCGATCGCCGGCGCCGGTTCGGTGATTCTTAGTGGTGTGCCCGGCCTTACGCTCTCCAGTGGTCAGATGGGTGTTCGCGTCAACACTACTGGAGTAAGCGAAATCGACTTTGGCGGGGCTTTGGGCGTTGTTGATTTTGGAACGGAAGATGACTTGATGCAGTTTCAGGGAACTGCCATGGAGCTTTCCGTGCAGGATTTCGTTTCGATCACTGCGGATATCAGCGCCGAACGAATTGATTCCGGTGTATCTGAGAGCATCCAGCTGACGGCAGCAAATGCATCGGCTTCGTTGACTGTCGACGGGGTTGGCTTTGCGATCACCGAAGCAGCCCTGAATTTGCAAATTGAAAGCGATGGTACTGATACCAGCTACCTTCTGGAAGCCGAGGGCAGTGCTGAGTTGAGCGGAGTTCCGGGCGTTATGGTTTCCGGCACCATGAATGTCCTCGCGGATACCACCGGCAGTGAAAACGTCTATGCTTTCAGTGGTACCGGACTGGAGTTGGACCTGGATGGCTTTGTTCAGTTCAGTGGTGATTTGGCCGTCGCTATCGATGACGACTCGATTGTTATCAGTGGCAGCAATATTCAAGCTGGTCTGACTGCAGGCGGAGCTTCTTTGACCGTGTCTGACGCCGGCCTCAACCTGTCCATCCAGGACAACGATGGCACGGCCGAATACCTGCTTGACGCAACTGGCAGTGTTTCTCTTTCCGGCGTCCCGGGGATGAGCCTTTCGGGAACGGTTACTGTCCATGCCGACACTCAGAATGGCCAAGAGCGCTTTGAGCTGACAGGTGAGAGTCTGCAGTTGGTGATCGATGATTTTCTCAACTTTGCGGGAGACCTTGTTATAAGTGTAGTCGACCTGGGTTCTGAATCGAGCCTGTCCGTTCAGGGGAGTGATGTGAGTGCCTCTCTCAGCGCCGGCAATGCCAGTCTCGAGATATCAGATATGGAATTTGATCTCAATGTGACTGAGACCGGCGCCGATACAGTTTTTGTTTTGAATGCCAGCGGTGCAGTCTCGCTGGTAGGTCTGGACGCAATTAGCTTCTCCGGCCAAGTTGCCGTGACTGCGGACACGACTGCGGAGGAAGCTCTGTTCGAGATCTCTGGATCTGACCTTGAACTCGCGATTGGAACGTTTGCCAGCATCAGTGGCGATTTTCTCTTTTCCAGCGATGCGGACAAACTGATCATCGAAGCGAATGCGGTTGAGGCAACTGTCCAGGCAGGTGATGCAATGCTCAACCTCTCCGATGCCAGCTTCAGTTTCACAAGCTTCAACGAAGGTCCGCTTGCGACCTACTCTCTCAATGCACAGGGCATTGCTGAACTCAGCGGAGTCCCTGGTATTGAGTTGGCCGGATCGATGAGTCTGCTGGTCGACACGACCAATGGCCAGGATACCTTTGAGTTGACCGGATCGGATCTGGTTTTTGCCATCGATGGCTTTGCTCGGGTTGAGGGAAGCTTTTCCCTCTCAGTTGAGGAATCGTCACTGACCTTTGTTGGCCAAAATGTCTCTGCCAGCCTTGAACTGGGGGAAGCGTCGCTGACGATTTCACAAGCGGACCTATACTTGTATGTAACTTCGGTAGAGGAGGAAACGTCTTTTGCTCTGTTCGGTTATGGTGAAGCCAGCTTGCAGGGCGTTGACGGAATTTCCCTGGAGGGCCGGATGGAGATTCTTGCAAACACTACCGGAGAATCTTTCGTCGACTTTCCTGAAGTCGGGTCTATCTATTTCAATGGAGCTGAGCCCGTTTTCGCATTCGAGGGTTACGACTTGCTGCTTGAGATTGAAGGCTTTGCAGCCTTTTCCGGTGATTTGACTGCAACCTTCGTTGATGGGGGAGAAAGCAGTCAACTCCTCCTGACCGGCGAAAACCTCAGCGCTTCAATGGCTGCTGGTTCGGTTTCTCTAAATGTTACCAATACCAGCTTTGCGCTTCTGGTTGAGCATTCGGAGGAAGAGACCCTTTACGCTCTCCATGCCGAGGGGGCAGTTTCACTGAGTGGAGTGGATGCGGTCGGCCTTAGCGGTTCAATTGAAGTGTTTGCTAACACAACCGGCCGCGAGGAGGTCGACTTTGACGGTTATGGCACTGTCGATTATGGTAGCGATGCCGACACCTTTGCTTTTAGTGGTGCCGACTTGGAATTGAATGTGGCGGATTTTGTCGCCTTCTCCGGTTCGATCGCGTTTGTCCTCAGTGAAGGAACCCTGATCGCAGTCGGGCAGGACGTGTCCGCGACAATCGGAGACTTGGATTCTGTCTATGCCCAAATTGCCTCTGCAAGCTTTGGCCTTTTCCTCGATACGGACAGCCTTTTACTCGAGGCAACTGGAACCGACCTGATTGCGGCCCTTGGCCCATTGGGCTCTGTCAGCGCATCCGAAGTTTTTATTCGGTATTCGGACGAGAATACGTCCGTTGGCGCCGAAACCGAGATCGGCGCTGGAAATGTTACTTACACCTTCGAAGATGCGATTGATGCCGGCGTCACGGAATTTTCCATCACCAATTTTGCTGCATCCATTGCCGGCATCGCACAGGTAGCGGGTGACGCATCATTCAATATGGATGCAGAGGGTAATCTTGAGTTGGATCTTGAAGGTAGTGTCACAATCGACCAGCTCTTTGAAATCACTGGTGTATTCAGCTTTAGCTTCGATGCGGAGAACGAGACGGCCTCTGTCGCTGGTACCGAAATGGCCTTTACCGTTTCCCTAGACGGCAGTGAACTCCTATCATTCAGCAACGGTTTTGGGGCAATTCTACTTTCCGATTCCGGTGTTGCCGGTGGAATATCCGGGGATCTTTCAGTTCTCGAGGACGGCATCCCGGGAGTAAGCCTCAGCGCGGATAGTTTTACCGCGACCTTCAATACCTCAACCGAAGCAGTTGAGCATGAATTTGGCGTTGGAGAAGAAACCATTGAACTCTCGGTTCCTGCCGGGCCCTATTTGATGATCGAGTCTTCGGCGGTCTCGATGTCCTTCCTGGGCTTGACTCTCGAAGGTGCTCTGAGCTTTCAGCTTTCCCAAGCTGAGGGAAATGAATACCTGGTCCTGATTTTTGAAAACGTTGAAATCGCCACTGGTTTTGAAGGTGAAGGAACCGAATCGGGTCCGCTTAGCGTTACCGATGCCAACGGCGTTTTTGTCGTCATTCCGGGAACCGGCCTCGCGGGATCGCTCTCCTTCACAGCGGACATTGCCATTGTTGGCGCCGAAGCCGGCGGTCAGGTCAACCTCTTCTTCAACAACACAGGTCAATCCATCAGCGTGGAAGGACCTTCGGGAGAAATCAACCTTCCTGCCCTTGGCCCCAATAACTCAACCGTTTGGGTGGAGGCTGCCATTGATTTGAGTTTCCCTGGCCTCGAGATTTCGGGAACCTTTAGCTACGCGGGAGATTCTGTAACCGGGGCAACGGTCGTTGCCGCGACCAACGTGCAGGTCTTTGTCGGTGATACATTCGGCGAAGATCGGACAGGACTTGAGCTGACTAATGCCCAAGGCTATTTCTTTGAACTCGATGGCCTGAAGATCGGTGAGATAACCGGTACACTGACCGTGGTTGGAATTGACGGGCTTGTTGTCACTTCAACCGTTACGCTCCGCTACAACGAGTCGGCCGAAGCCTTTTCCGATACTTTCACCATTGGCGGTGAAGAAATTTCCGTCGACTTCAGTGCTTCAGAAGTCTCAGACGGGTCTCTGCCTTTTATTCAGTTTATCGGTGACGACATGGAACTACAGCTCGGCGAGGCGCTGACTGTTGGTGCCGATAACCTGACTTTCACACGGGCACCCGAAAGTTTCACAGTCTCTGCTTCCGGCGCTTATGCTTTTGTGGGCGAAGGGCCTTACCGGGATTCAGAAGGTGCCCTCAACCCGGATGCGGTCGGGGTTGTTGTGGAGAATCTGGATCTTTCTTTCCTGCTTAAGACCTCTGAGTCCTCGTCGGGTGTAGCCTTGCTTGCATCTGGCGATGTCGCCCTGGTTGGGATTGACGGTCTTGCATTCAGTGGTTCCGTCTCTGTTTCGGCCAACACAACCGGGAGTCAGGTCGTTGATTTTGGGGGAGGTAATGAGCATGACTTTGTTACAAGCGAAAGCTCCTTTGGATTCTCCGGAACGGACTTGGAGTTCACCATTAACGGGTTCGTTTCGCTCGCGGGGGATTTTGAGCTCAATTTGAGTGAGGGGTCTGAAGAGGCCGTGTTAAAAATGTCCGGATCGAATATCTCCGCAAGCCTCTCGACAGGGGACATTGAGCTGGCATTGAGTGAAGCTTCATTCAGTTTTGAACTTTACGAGAACGAAACTGAAACAACTTATTCCCTGAGCGCTGAGGGTAGTATTGAGCTTCTCGGTGTGACCGGCGTATCTCTTGCTGGTAGTATGTCAGTTGTTGCAGACACCACAGGCGAAGAAGATATTTTTGAATTCACTGGCGACGATATACAGCTTGCGATCGATGGATTCGCATCCCTGGAAGGCAGCATTACCGCAAAACTGTCTGAGGGCGGAACGGGTAATTCCCTCGAATTGACCGGCACTGATGTGAATGCCTCCCTCAGTGTTGGCACTGTTGGTTTGGCCATTGAAGATGCCGCTTTTGAGATGCATTTCCAGGAAGATGAAGCTGGATCGGTCTATAGCTTGAGTGCCTCAGGTTCAGTGACACTTGTGGGCGTAGACGGTATAACGCTTTCCGGCACTATGGCGGTCGTAGCAGACACAACAGGAGAGGAAGACATCTTTGAGTTCACCGGAACGGATCTGGTTCTAGCGATCGACGGATTTGCCTCGGTTGAAGGCAGCTTCGCTGTAACCGCGGTGTCGGATGCTTCTGCTGATTTTATCCTCTTCTCGGGATCCGATGTTACCGCCTCTCTCTCCGCCGGACCGATCAATCTAACGGTAAGTGATGCTCAGTTTGCGATGGCGCTCTTTGAAAATGAAGAGGGTTTCTCTTACGCTTTGAATGCTTCCGGGACTGCTGCGTTAACAGGTGTTCCAGAGCTGTCGCTATCGGGCACCATGTCGGTCCAAGCGAATACAACTGGTGAAGCCACTGTTGATTTTGGGGATGCGGGCACTGTTGATTTTGGTACAGCGGA
>JBJHBN010000051.1:0-9694 GCA_050485505.1 Opitutales bacterium
AGCTTCGATGGCGCGCTGAAGGGGCGGGCTGCGGACAACGACCGTCACCTGGTGCTCGACGGAGATTGGAGCTTTCATTGGGTCAACCATCCAGATAAACGCCCACAAGATTTTTACCGTGAAGATTTCGATGCGAGCGACTGGGACTCGATACCAGTTCCGGGTATCTGGGAATTGAATGGATACGGCACGCCTATTTATGTCAGTGCGGGTTATCCTTTCAAAATCGATCCACCCCGGGTGATGAGTGATCCTCCCGAGAATTATACAACCTATCACGAGCGCAATCCAGTGGGTTCTTATCGGCATACCTTTGACCTGCCGGAGAATTGGGACGGGAAGCAGGTTTACATTCATTTTGGTGGTGTGAAGAGTGCTTACTACCTTTGGATCAACGGTGAGCGTGTGGGCTACAGCCAGGGCAGCATGGTGCCTGCAGAATTCGACATAACTCCTTATGTCAGGCCTGGAGAGAACCTGCTGGCGGTCGAAGTCTACCGCTTTTCGGATGGCAGTTATCTGGAGGATGCCGACATGTGGCGGTTGAGCGGGATTCACCGCAGTGTTCAGCTTTATGCCACTGAGGCTGGACGCATTCGCGACTTTGCGGTGCGCACGGATCTCGACGAGAATTATGAACACGCGACTCTGCGCATTCACCCCAAATTGGCAGCGCTGCCTGATATGAACATGGCAGGCTGGAGCGTGGAAGCACAGTTGTTTGATCCAGACGGAGAACCTGTGTTCGACGAACCCCTTCGTCACGACGCAGAACCGGTTCTCAACCGCGACTATCGTGCAGCCATTCTGGTAGAGCGCACTCCACAGCGCGGATTGAGAAAGTTCGGCTGGTTGGAAGGCTTTGTCGAGAACCCACTTAAGTGGACTGCCGAGACACCTCATCTGTATCGGCTTGTATTAACGCTCCACGACGAGGAGGGAGCCGTTGTGGAGGCCATTGGTAACAATGTCGGTTTCCGTGATGTCCGAATCGAAAACGGGCGTGTGCTCGTCAACGGGGAACCGATCCGCCTGCGCGGCGTCAACCGGCATGAGCACGATCCCGAATTCGGCCGTGTGGTCTCGGAAGAGCGCATGATTGAGGACATCAAGTTGATGAAACAAGCTAACATGAATGCCGTCAGGACCGCTCACTACACTCACGATCCGCGTTGGTATGAACTGTGCGATAAATACGGTTTGTATGTGATGGATGAGGCCGACCTGGAAACCCACGGTCTGCGTGGCTTCCTTGCCAGTGAACCGCATTGGCATTACGCCTTTATGGACAGGGCTGTGCGCATGGCGGAGCGCGATAAAAATCATCCGTCTATTATTTTCTGGTCCCTGGGCAACGAGTCCGGGTTTGGACCCAACTTTGCCGCGATGTCTGCCTGGCTGAGGGACTTCGATCCAACACGCCTGATTCATTATGAGGGGGCCCAAAGTGAGCCAAAGGATCCGGATTCAGTGGATGTGATCAGCCGCTTTTATCCGCGTGTTCAGGAAGAATACCTGAATCCTGGAGTGGACCCTGATGCGCAGGAAGAGCGGGCTGAGAATGCCCGCTGGGAACGTCTGTTGGATCACGCGATGAACCCTGCGGATGACCGTCCGGTTCTGACGAGTGAATACGCCCACGGCATGGGCAATGCCATCGGCAATCTGCAGGAATACTGGGACGAAATTTATTCCCATCCGCGCATGCTGGGTGGCTTCCTGTGGGACTGGGTGGATCAAGGTCTATACAAGACTGCTGAAGACGGCACTCGCTACATTGCCTATGGCGGCGATTTTGGAGACGTGCCGCATCTTCGGGCATTTTGCCTGAATGGCGTGATTTTTGCAGATCGCAGCTTACCGCCTCACTACTGGGAAGTGAAAAAGGTTTATCAGCCGGTTCAAATCCGTCCGGGCTGGAGCGATCCGGCCAATACGACTGTGATCGTTACCAATCGACATCACCATGTCGACTTGAATACATTGGATGCCCGCTGGGCCGTCATCAGTGACGGAGAAACACTGGAGGAAGGGACGATGCCAGCGGTGAACCTGGATCCGGGAGCCTCCCGCGAGGTGGTTGTGCCGATCGGAGAGATCCCCGAATTGGCTCCGGGTGCAGAGGCCTGGTTAAGGGTCAGCTTCCATACCCGCAAGGATGAACTTTGGGCCGATGCAGGCTTTGAAATCGCCTGGGAACAGATCGCCCTCGACGTCGCTGCTCCGGAAGTTCCAGCGGTTTCAAAGACTGAATTGCCTGCGTTGGATTTGCAGGAAAACAATGACACCCTGATTGTTTTCAGTGACGATTTCCGTGCGGAATTCAGTCGTCAGGCAGGCACCCTGGTTGGCCTCGAATACGCGGGCCGGACCATCCTCGAGCCCACTGCCGATGTGGCGGATCCGGCCGGTCCGGTGCTGCAGGCCTACCGCGCTTACACCGACAACGATCGGGGCTTTGGGGGTTGGCTTGCCCACGATTGGCTGGAAAACGAGTTGAATACCCTCAGGCGTAGTGTTGAATCCTTTTCGGTCGAACGGCTGGCGGACAACCGGGTTCGCCTGACCGTAGTCGCCCGCAGCGAGGCGAAGGCTGGTAGTTTTGTTCACCGTGCCAGTTGGGAAATTCTAGGCGATGGCACCATCAACGTTTCCAATCGTTTTGAACCCGAAGGGCACCTTCCTTACCTGCCGCGCATTGGTGTAGTCGCCCGTTTGGACAAGGACCTGCAGGAGTTCAGTTGGTATGGTCACGGGCCGCATGAGAATTATGTCGATCGCTTGCGCAGTGCTCCAATGGGCCTTTGGAGCTCAACCGTAGAGGAGCAGTATGTTGCCTATCCGCGGCCTCAGGAGACCGGAAACCGTGAGGGCGTGCGCTGGCTCGCGCTCGCGGATGCAGACGGTCGCGGTCTGGTTGTGACCTCACTGGGCGAGCCCATGGCAGCTTCTGCATTGCCGTTTACGGCGAATGAACTGGACGAGGCAACCCACACTTATCAGCTGACACCCGGGGATCGGACGGTGCTGTCACTGGATGCCCGCCACAGCGGATTGGGCAACAGCAGTTGTGGTCCGGGAGTCTTGGAACGCTTTGCAGTGCATGTGGTCCCCTATGAGCTGAATTTCAGTTTGCGACCCTTGGCAGCGGGTGTGAACCCGGTCCAGATTGCGAGAAAGGAATACCAATGAATCTACTTCGTGCACTTTGTTTGGCCTTTTTTGCTGTGTCTATGTTTGCCGATACACCCTATGTTTCCGAAGTCTGGGTTTCAGACAACGGCGATGGTACCTACACCAATCCAGTCATCTATGCCGATTATTCGGATCCGGATGTCATAAGGGTAGGTCAGGATTTTTATATGGTCGCATCGAGCTTCAACGCTGTTCCCGGATTGCCGATCCTACATTCCCGCGACCTGGTCAATTGGCGCATTGTGGGCCATGCCCTGCCTCGAGTAGAGCCGGGTGAGCATTTTAAAACGCCGCGCCATGCCCAAGGCGTGTGGGCTCCCAGCATCCGCGAACACGATGGCCATTACTATATATTCTGGGGAGATCCCGATTTTGGAATCTATCAGGTGCGGGCACCGCATCCGGAAGGGCCTTGGGAGTCGCCGGTTTTGGTCAAGCCTGGGCGCGGACTCATCGATCCTTCGCCTTTGTGGGACGAAGACGGCAGGGCTTACCTGGTGTATGCTTTCGCCGGTAGTCGAGCCGGTATCAAGAGCCTGCTGGTCGTGCAGGAGATGAACCCGGACGCATCCGGCATGATGGGCCAGCCCGTACTCGCCTTTGACGGGCACAACGACCACGAGACTGTGGAAGGTCCGAAGTTCTTCAGGTTCGACGATATGTATTACATCATGGCACCTGGTGGAGGTGTGACCCACGGCTGGCAGTTGGCGCTGCGCTCGAAAAACGTTTTTGGACCCTATGAGGAGAAGATTGTTTTGCAACGCGGCAGCACCGACATCAATGGCCCGCATCAGGGTGGCTTGGTCGACACCCATTTGGGTGAGTGGTGGTTTGTCCATTTTCAGGATAAAGGACCCTACGGGCGTGTGGTGCATCTCAACCCGGTTGAATGGGAGGATGGATGGCCCATGATGGGTATTGATACCGAGCCAGTTAAAACTTTTCGCAAGCCCGATGTTGGTCAGGAATACCCAGTGGTGAACCCGCTGGAGTCGGATGACTTCAGTGGTCGCAGCATCGGCTTACAGTGGCAATGGCATGGCAACCCGGAAGTAACCTGGGCCTTTCCGGCGGGGGATGCCGGATACCTGAGGCTCTTCGCTACACAGTTGCCCGATGATTATCGCAATTACTGGGATGTACCGCATTTACTCCTGCAGAAGTTTCCTGCTCCTGAGTTCACGGCAACATCGGAATTTGAGTTTACACCCAATATGCTTGGTGAGCGGACGGGACTGATTGTAATGGGCCGGGACTACGCTTACCTTGCCCTTACTCAGACCGAGGAGGGCCTGCAGATCGGCCAGGTGATTGTCGAGAATGCTGAAGAGGGCCACACCGAAGAGCTACAGGACGCCCGCATGGTCGACGCGGAACGTTTCTGGTTTCGTGTCGAAGTAGGGGAGGGGGCCATGTGCCGCTTTAGTTACAGCACCGATGGGGTCGAGTTTGAGGTGGTGGGTGAGCCCTTTCAGGCCAGGCAAGGTGGATGGATCGGGGCCAAGGTTGGGATGTTCTGCTCCCGCCCCTCATTCAACAACGATTCCGGTTTCGCAGATTTTTATTCGTTTCGCATTCAACCCTGAACTAATTTTATGAAAAATAGACTCCTTAATCCAATGCGGGCCAAGCGGCTCCGCAGTTTTGCCACCCTCCTGCTGGGCGTGTCGCTCCTGCAGTTTACCGAACTGCAGGCGGAAAGGCCTTTCGCCAATGCCCCCTATGAAATTGCGCCGATTGAAGCGCCGTTTCCAATGCCTCAATTGCAACGCCCAATCTTCCCTGATCGCAGTTTCGATATTCGCGACTTTGGAGCGAAGACCCGTTCCGAAGATTCGGAATTTATGAATACAGATGTGATTCACAAGGCAATCGAAACAGCCGCCGCCGCTGGCGGCGGGCGCGTGGTGATTCCTGAAGGCGACTGGTTGACGGGCCCCATTCACATGATGTCGAATATTGATCTGCACGTGAGTGAAGGTGCGACTCTGTATTTCAGCGAAAATCGGGACGATTACCTGCCAGTGGTGATTCAGCGTCACGAAGGGGTCGAGGCCATGAATTACTCGCCTTTGATTTATGCCTATAAATTGAAGAACATCGCATTGACCGGCAAAGGTCATCTCGACGGCCAGGGTGCGCAATGGTGGGCATGGTATCGGGAATACGGTCCACCACCACGCGCGAAGGCTAGCAAGGAACCCCTTTCCCGGCGTGATTTCGGAAAAGGTTCCGGTATGGAAGGAATGCGGCCCAATTTTGTGGTTTTCTGGGACTGCGAGGACGTCCTGATCGAAGGGGTTACCCTTGATGATGGACCTATGTGGAATGTGCATCTGATTTACACCAAGAATGCAATTGTCCGTGATGTTACGGTTAACAGTCTGCGGGCTCCCAATGGCGATGGGGTTGTGGTGGATTCTTCGAAGAATGTATTGGTTGAATACAATCACTTCGAAACCGGAGACGACGCGGTGGTCATCAAGTCGGGATTAAACGAAGATGGTTTGGAGATCAATATCCCCTCCGAGAATATAATTGTTCGTAACTTCTCTGCCGCAGATGTCCGCACGGGTAGCGGTGGCGTTGTTTTTGGGAGCGAAACCTCCGGAGGTATCCGCAACGTATACGTGCACGACGCCTTTTTTGATGGCAGTGACCGGGGAGTGCGTTTCAAGACGGAGCGCGGACGCGGAAATGTCACCGAGAATATTTACGTTCGTAACATCCGCATGCGTAACATTACTTACGAGGCCATTAACTTCAACACCTATTACTCCGGACCAGGACGGGTTGGCCCATCGCCTTTGATGCGCAATATCTATATACAGGATATCGAAATTGACGGTGTTCCGACCGCTATCGCCTTGATCGGGTTGCCGGAAAAATGGCTGGAGAATGTGCTGCTCGAAAATATCAGTATCAAAAATGCCCAGCGCGGCGCACGCATTAACCGCGTGAAGAATCTGACCTTGCGCAATGTGGATATCCAGTCGGATGAACGGGCAATGGTCCTGTCCAATGCCTATGAACTGGTGTTCGACAATGTCAGTTTGAGCGATAATACCGGTGACAAGCCACTGGAGTTTTCAGGTGGATACATCGGTGCATTGCTTATGGGCGATTTTCCGTTGGATCAGGTTGAATTGGGCGAAGGTGTTTCCCGATCCGTGCTTACCGACGGTCCGCGCGAGCAGGCTTGGTGAATTATGCCATGCCTTGGCGAAGATACATATTTTGGGTATTTGTCATGACTTATGCAGTTCCTGTGTATGCCTTTTCACCGTATGAAGATTACCTGATGTCTGGACGCACTACACATGTTGGTCTGCTGGCCCAGGTGGCTGATGGAGCGGAGGATAAATTGTTCAGTGCCCTGAGGGATCTGGATCAACCACAGCAGAGGGCACAACTGGCAAATACGGGTATTGAATCGGTGGCTGCCTTTTCCCGTGGAATTGGCGACGCGACCTGGATTGTTGTCTATTTTGCCTACTCCGGCGAAAAAGAATATTTGGGTGCTGCAAATGCTTTCGAAACAGCCACGCTTCTCACGCAGAAGTTGAATAAATGGACTGTGCCACATCCTCGTGCGGAGCGTCTTGGCAGTCATTGGCTGCAGATGGAGTGGATCAACTACATTCGCGGCAGAGATGTTGAAGGGACAGCGAAGGATCGCTTGATGATTGTTACGACCCTGAGGCCGGAGAAAGAGTTCGAATACCGAACTCTCCACCAGACAGTGTGGCCGGGTGTGGTTGACCAGTTGATACGGAGCAATAACCGGAATCTATCCATCTTTCTGGCAAAGATAGGTGAGGATCTGGTGAAGTTCCTCTACCTTGAATATGTTGGGGACGATCCAGAGCGTGACAACGCAATGAGCCAGTCCGACGAGGTCAACCAGCGCTGGTGGGCCTTGACGGATGCTTGCCAGGAACCATTGCCTGGTGTGGATGGAATCTGGGACTCGATGGCGCCGGTTAATGAACTGAAATAGATTCTGATTGTGGGAGACCAAATCCAGTTACAGATCCTGGACCTGATGGTGATTGGCGGCTACGTGCTGTTGCTGATTTTTATCGGCGGCGCCGTAGCGATTCGCAACCGCATGGGCAGTGATCTTTTTCTCGGTGGCCGATCAATGCGGTGGAACAATGTTGGTTTTAGTATTTTTGGCACCAATATTGGTCCGACCTTTCTGATCGCGACCTGCGGAGCTGGCTATACCACCGGGATGGTGACTGCGAATTTTGAGTGGATGGCCTGGGTGTTCTTGGCACTTCTTGGCATGGTCTTTGTGCCGTTCTACTTGAATACACGTATTTCGACCATGCCCGAGTTTATGAAGAAGCGCTATGGCCGCGGTTGTTATACCTTCATGTCCTTCTACTCGCTATTTGGCACAGTGGTCCTTTGGATTGGTGGAACACTGTTTGCCGGGGGTGCTCTGCTGGCACAGCTGATGGGTTGGGATCTTATGACCAGTATCTGGTTGCTGACCTTCATGGCGGCCGCTTTGGCAATAACGGGAGGTCTGCGGGCGGTTATGGTTTGCGACTCATTGCAGTCGGTGATTATGATCGCCGGCGCTTCCCTGCTGGTTGTGCTTGCAGCCCTCCACCTCCCGGATTGGCAAACGCTGGCTTCGGTTCAACCCCGGGACATGGACCCGGAATTGACCTGGAAGTTGTTCCATCCCTCCGGTTCAGCGAACCCCTGGTATGCATTTGTTCTCGGATATCCTATTCTATCGATATGGTTCTGGTGTTCGGACCAGACGATTGTTCAGAAAGCATTGGGGGCCAAGAGCCTGGCCCATGCGCAGGGAGGCACCCTGTTGTGCGGCTTTCTCAAGATACTGCCACCCTTCATCTTTCTTTTGCCGGGCATTATTGCGGCGGCTCTGCTGCCTGGCATTGAGGACGACAAGGATGTCTTCCTGCTGATGGTCGATACATACCTGCCTGTTGGCTTGGTCGGCTTGATCGTCTCCGTGCTGCTGGCCGCCGTCATCTCTACCCTCAGTGCCGGGCTGAACTCCTTTTCCACGGTATTCACTCTGGACATCCACAAGCGATGGCTGTCCCGCGATGGCACGCATGCCGCCACAAAGCGTGTCGGCCAGGTGGTGACTCTGTGCGCGGCCTTGATGGCCGTGGGCATCGCCTGGTTGATGAGCCAGGTGGAGGGCACGAACCTGTTCAACCTATTCCAGAGCATTATCGGCTACATGGCACCGCCCGTATCCGTTGTGTTCATCCTGGGGATCTTCTGGAAACGCGCCACCGGTCGCGCCGCACTCCTTACGTTAATCTGCGGCTCCGCCCTGTCCTTGTCCGTCGGCTTGGCCGATTTGACCAACTTCTTCGCAGACGCCGACGGGAATGATATCCTCCCACACTTCCTCCTGCTGTCCTTCTATTTGTTTTGTGTGATACTCTTGTTCATGATTATCGCCTCATTACTGACCCAGCACCATCCCGAAGAAGTGGCATTGCCCACCCTGCGCGAAACCTACCGTCAAAACCCCGGCCTCGGCAAAACCGGCTTTATTGGCTGGGGAATACTGGCCTTATTGATGCTCAGCCTTTATCTCTTTTTCCATTGGGTCATGGCTGGCGTTTGACCGGGTAAGGCCGGGCTTTTAAACGGGCAAATGCCAAAGGGAAAATGGTAAAGGGCAAACCCGATCCCCGTAGCCGCGACGGTCCCCGGCGCGGAGTGTTTGTCAGGAGACCCGCTCCAATGCAGCCAATGGTTTGGAATTTAGAATTTAGAAATTGCCCTTTGTCCGTTTACTCTTGTTCCGCACAGCCCACCGTAAACGGAGGGCCTACTGATGGCTGCACACCTGAGACGGTTTTTTAAACGGGCAAATTCCAAAGGGAAAATGGTAAAGGGCAAACCTAGTCCCCGGCGCGGAGTGTTTGTCAGGAGACCCGCTCCAATGCAGCCAATGGTTTGGAATTTAGAATTTAGAAATTGCCCTTTGTCCGTTTACTCCCCGCGCCTCCAGCGGTTTAGCATTCAGCCTCGACCTTTGGCCCGTTTCGATATGGTGATTAGAATCTTCATGAGCTCGGTGCACTCATTACAGAGCTTGCTGAGTTCGGCGCTTTCCTCAGGATAAAGCTTGCTGAGTAGCTGTAGCCAGTACTTCGTTTCGGCTGCTTCTTTGCCTGCAATACTGACCTTGTGAATGAAGTCACGTTTGCTTTCGGCTTGATTCGCTTCATGGTAATTTGCACCCACGGATGTTGCCGATTTGACCAGCTGGCTGCGGATTGACGTAGTTGCCGAGTCAAAGGTTATTCTCCGCACAATCGCAATCACCTGAGCCGCAAATTCGAGAGTTCTAGGTTCCAGGTTATATGAATTCACTCACCAGATAGAAGTAACTCAAATAAGAATAGGCAATGTTGAACGGAAATATTCTGAGTTCCATCCGTTTAGAATTTGCCCTTTGTCCGTTTACTCTTGTTCCGCACAGCCC
>JBJHBN010000052.1:0-9510 GCA_050485505.1 Opitutales bacterium
CCATAGCCCAGCGCGATACGCAATCCAAGCTCACGGGCACGAGCCATCAAGGATGCCCTGGCACCGGCGCCGCCAATGTGGATACGGCCGATCGACTGCAACCACTGCGTCGCTCGCTCATTGCTGAGCAGGCGCTCCAACTGGGTGGGCACGAGCGACAGTACCATTGATTCAGGATCTTCATCCGGAAACCGGCCCTGCAACCAATCTTTATAATCGCAGAACTGGGCCGGAATCCCCGCATCCACCGCACGCAACCAACCCATAAGGCCACTCACATGGTAAACTGGAAGAGCGATCAGACTCAGGCGGGTGTCTCTTTTCTCATAGAAAGTCCAGTAGCTGTCCACTGCCGCACAAAGCGATGTAACTGAATGCCGGACCCAACGGCCATGACTTGTTGTCCCACCAGTCAGTATCAACCATTCCTGATCGCCCTCAGCGGGCTCAAAGTGGTTCAAGGCCCGCATCAAATCCATCTTGAGCGTGATCGGCAGGTCGGGTGGCAGCAAGGCTGCGGAGCGCCCTTTAAGCGTGGCTGAGCTCAAGCCCGCTAACCAATTTCGCGGCTCGGCACTCAGGGGCACCTCCAGGAATCCGTGCTTCTGAAGTGGCCGCAGATACTCGGCCGGCCACTCCTGCCGGTCCCACCAGGCCTCCAAGCATTGCTGCAATCGGTTCATATAAATCAGAAATTACTCATGATGAAGTAATCACAAGGCAATATTTCCTGCAACCCGGGTTATGATTTCTGCAACCACTTCATCCGGACGATGCCGGTCGCAACGCACAGTTATCTGTGCATAGCGCTGGTAGAGCGGTTGCCGTTCATAAAAGAGATCCCGGAGATTTTGTCCCGGCGATCGCGCGAGGCCGCGACTACCGATATTGTCCACCCTGCGCTCAATCTCCTCAAGCGCTACAGCAAGCCAAATGATACGGCCTTTGCTCGCCAGAGTCTCCATTGCAGCAGGCGAATAAACGACACTGCCGCCAGTGGCGATAACACTGTTCGTGCAGTCCAGTTCGCGGCAGACCTGGCACTCAACCTCCCGCAGGTGGAGATGGCCGTGAGAATCTACAATCGACTGCAGCAGCTGCCCTTCACGGCGCTGAATCTCGAGATCGGTATCCACGAACTGCAAGCCCAATGCCTTTGCCAGCAATACTCCAACTGTGGATTTGCCCGCGCCAGGCATGCCGATCAGGATCAGGTTATTGAAAGCGTAAAGCGTAGACATCAGCCTAATCAGGATTCACACCAACCAGCGAACCGTCAACCGCCCCTGGCAGCAACAGCGGCATCGGACAATCCAAAGTAAGGGCGATAACCCGCAGCCATTCCGATTCACGCTCGGACACCGACTGGTTGTCGATTACCGTTGCGACACAGGCTTCCAGCACCCAACCCTTTACCACCATCGGCAGGTTCTCCAGCACGGCAAAATCGGCGGCTGGTTCAACAGTCTTTAGTGTATCCGTATCGACCAGCTGCAGGTCGCTTTGCCAGCGTTCGCGCAGCCCCTTGCTAACCCGCTCAAAGAAAGCCCGTGCATCGGCCTGTTCGTCTATTTCCAGATAAACCAGACGCGAAAGGATTCGGGACACACTCTCCTTCTGCTGCACCAAACCCGCCTTGACGGCACTATCGCTGCCCCTGCGCATTAGCTTGCGAAAGAGCTGAAGAATGCAGGATTCAAACAGGGACTCTTCGCCATCGGCGTGAACCAGCGCAAGCATTGCGGCTTCCAGGCGCTCCGATTCGCTGTCCGTCAGATCCCGCAACTGCCCTAGTGCTACCTCAGCCAAAGGCAGGCGATTGCCTTCGGGCAGGCGGCGAAGCTCCGGCAACAGGGTCTCGATGGCAGCGGCCCTTTCTTCGCCAAGTTTCTCCCGCAGAGAAGCCGACAAATCACCGCTCTCCTGAGCCGCCCAGATCAGTCCACACAAAACAGCCTTGGCCCCGTCGCGCTGGTGCACGGCCTCACGCAGGGTCTCAGGCCAGCGTTCCATCAGACGGTGCGCACAGGCCATACTGTCGTTGTCCAGTGTCCCAATTGCGCCCATCATGACTCCCAGATCCCAGATTGGTTGTCCGGTTTTCAGCCCCCTGCGGGTCGCACCCGCCTGTGTGGACTGTGCCGCCTTATCAGGTCTGACCCTGGAAGCAATGCGCTCTCCCGGCTTTGGGAAACTGCCATCCCAATGGGGGTCCACAGCGCGGATGCGCTTGCGCAATGGAGGGTGAGTGGAGAATACGCCGGCCATGGAGGACTTCATAGCACTGGCAAAGAAAAAGTGCGCCATGCCGGAAGCCGCGCTGTTGGTTACCCGGCTCTGCCCGGCCCCAATGCGCTTGAGCGCCCCGGCAATTCCATCGGGATTGCGCGTAAATTGAACCGCTGCGGCGTCGGCCAGGTATTCGCGCCGACGGGAAATCGCGGCCTGGATCAAGCGCCCGAACAGTTCACCAATGATGCCCACCAGCAAGAGGGTCAGGCCGACGATGATCACCACGACGACTGCGCCGCCACCTCCCTGGTTGCGGCCGCCGCTGCGGCGCGCCCCGGAAAAGTGCATGGAATACAGGACCACGCGGCCGATCAGCGCCAGGACGATGATCCCGAAAATGATCCCGGCCAGGCGCACATTGATGCGCATGTCCCCGTTTAAAATGTGGGCAAATTCGTGAGCAATCACGCCCTGCAATTCATCGCGGGTTAGCTGCTCAAGGGCACCACGGGTAACCGCCACTGCGGCATCGTGGGTTTGCAAACCCGCAGCGAAAGCGTTGATGCCTTCCTCTCCTTCGAGGATGTAGATTTCCGGCAAAGGGATCCCCGAAGCGATCGCCATCTCCTCGACGACATTGACGAGGCGGCGCTCATTCGGATCGCGGGTGGATGGATCAACCCGCTTGCCACCGAGAGCCCGTGCAACGGCGCCCCCACCCTGACGGAACTGGAGGGTGCGTACCAGCGAAGCGCCCAAAATAACCAACAGGACAAGCCCACTAACCAGCAGCCAGCGCTCCAGATCCCACAAGGGAGGTTCCGGCCGCGGCGGCTCCGTGATCGCAACGAGGCCAAACCAAAGCGCAAAATTAATTGCCGCAACGATACAGGCGACAGCGGTGACGAAATAAAGGACCAGCAAGCGGGTCTGCTGCCGGGCCTGTTCCTGTGCGCGGAAGAAATCCATGCGTCCTTAACGGAGGGCTCAGTTGAACTGAACTTTGACGTTCTCGCGTTCCTGCGGGTCCTGGATTTCAAAAGCCTGAGCTGGTTGGAAACCAAGAGATGGGGCAAACAGCACAGCCGGAAACTTCTCGCGCGCCGTGTTATACTGCATCACCGCATCGTTGAAAGCCTGACGGGCAAAGGAAATCTTGTTTTCAGTCGACGACAGTTCCTCTGTCAGTTGCATCATGTTCTGATTAGCCTTCAGGTCCGGGTAGGCCTCCGAAAGAGCGAAAAAGCGACCCATCGCACCAGTCAATGCGGTTTCGGCACCCATCAGGCTCTTGACAGCACCGGAATCCTCAGGAGCGGCTGCGACCTTCTTTTCCGCAGAGGCAGCCGCATTGCGCGCCTGAATAACGGCTTCCAGGGTTTCGCGCTCATGCTTCAGATACCCTTTTGCGGTTTCAACAAGGTTCGGTATCAGGTCATAGCGCCGCTTCAACTGCACGTCGATCTGCGCAAAGCCGTTGCGAAACCGGTTTCGCAGCGTAACCAGGCCGTTGTAGAGGCTTACCAGATAGAGGCCCAGCAGGACCGCGATGACCAACAAGACAATGAGTGTAGTAGACATATCCAACAGCACTTAGTGGATGCCTGCGAAAATTGCAATGCTTCCGAACAGATCAGCCCTTGAATTGACCAACAAGCTCACTGACCGTCGTTTTGGCGTCACCGTAGAGCATGCGGGTCTTTTCGAGGAAGTAGAGCTGGTTCACCAAGCCACTGAATCCAGCACCCTGGCCCCGTTTCAGTGCAAAAACAGTTTTAGCCTCGTGCGCCTCAATGATGGGCATGCCGTAGATCGGGCTGGCCGGGTCATTGATTGCTGCCGGGTTCACCACGTCGTTGGCACCAATGACAATGGCGACGTCGACCGTCGACATAATGGGGTTGACCGAGTCCATTTCCGCCAGCTGCTCATAGGGCACATCGGCTTCGGCCAACAGCACATTCATGTGCCCGGGCATGCGTCCGGCAACAGGGTGAATGGCGTAGCGGACCTCACAGCCTTTTGCCTCCAGGATATCGGTCAATTCCTTAACCGCGTGCTGTGCCTGGGCAACGGCCATACCGTAGCCGGGAATAATGACCACCGAAGAAGCGGCTTCCAGGACATAGTAGGCGTCCTCGGTTGAAGCCGCTTTCATTTCGCCCTCAACACCGCTTGTCGTGCCTTGATCCGCAGATCCGAAACCACTGAAAAGCACATTCGCCAGGGAGCGATTCATTGCCTTGCACATGATGATGGTAAGGATAAGGCCGCTGCAACCTACCAGGCAGCCAGCAACAATCAGGACATTGTTCAAAATCACAAAACCTGCAGCCGCTGCAGCCAAGCCGGAACAGCTATTGAGTAGGGCAATTACCACAGGCATGTCGCCGCCACCAATCGGCAAGACTGCAAGAACACCGAGCAGCAGAGCACCGCCAAGCAGAACGGCAAATGCAACCCAAGTCCACCAAGCCGTTAACCCCGAGACGGAACCAACAATCAGGAACACAGCAGCCACTGCGAGCAGGGTCAGCAGCATTGCATTGAAATAACGCTGACCGGGCAGCAGCACAGCACGGCTGCCGGTTACTCCAGACAGCTTGCCATAGGCAAGCAGACTGCCAGTGAAGGTAATGCCTCCAATCAAAACCGCCAGAGCGATTACCGTAAGGGTAAAGCTTTGCGGAACCTCAAAGGCCCAGCTGGCAAGGGACCCGTTGGTGCTTAGTTTGAGAAATTCTACCGAACCAACCAGTAGGCTGGCCAAGCCACCAAAACCGTTGAATAAAGCGACCATTTCCGGCATTGCAGTCATTTGCACGCGCCGCGCGGCAAAGGCGCCGATACTGCCACCGAAGATCAGGCCGCCAGCAATCCAGCCGTAGGCCAAACCAGAATCCAACAGGGTCACCCCGATGGCCAGCAACATCCCACAAGCGGAGAGTCGATTGCCACGCCTTGCAGTGTCCGCCGAACCGAGCATTTTAATCCCCAATCCAAAGAGAATGCTGGCGGCAATGTATGCAAGATTCACCCAGTCCGCGCTCATTTCGAGCCTCCTTTCCGGCGAAACATGGCAAGCATGCGATCCGTCACCAGATAGCCACCCACAACATTAATAGTCGCAAACACAAGTGCCAGCAAACCGAGCGCCAACGTCCAGCTACCGGAATCCGACCGCACGGCCAGCAAGGCGCCCACGACAGTGATGCCACTGATGGCATTCGACCCCGACATCAGTGGCGTATGCAACTGTGAAGGTACCTTTTTGATCAACTCGTAGCCAAGAAAGGCTGCAAGGGTGAAGATAAAGAGCAATAAACTGAGGCTCATGTTTCCTTTCTAAAGCATTCGTGAATGATCGCTCCGCCATTGGTCAACAGGCAGCCCTTCAGGATCGGGTCCGCGTTGTCCAACTTCAGCGATTTCGATTCAGTATCCCAAACATGTTCCAGCAATGCCTGCAGATTGGATGCATAGACCTGACTGGCATGGGTGGCGACACAGGCTTCCAGTGTTCCGTAGCCAAGAACGATTACTCCTTCGTCTGTCTCAAACTCAGCGTTCAACTGAACGCCTTCAACGTTTCCGCCGGACTCCGCAGCAAGATCGACGACCACACTGCCCCGGCGCATTCCAGCGAGCATTCCCCGGGTCAACAGGATCGGTGATCTGCGACCAAATAGCTTTGCAGTTGTAATGACAATATCACTCTGCGCACAAACCTTGGCCATGCCTTCCCGCTGTAATTCCAGCTGTTCCGGGGTCAACTCTCTAGCGTAGCCTTGCTCGGTCTGACCAGATTCGCCGATGTCGATCTTAACAAACCGGGCACCCAGCGACTTAACCTGCTCCTCGACCACTGGCCGGGTATCAAAGGCTTCCACCCGCGCGCCCAGGCGTTTGGCGGTAGCAATTGCCTGCAAGCCTGCAACCCCAACGCCAATGACAAACACTTTCGCCGGCGCAATGGTTCCGGCCGGAGTCATCATCATTGGCAGAATTCGATTCAGACGCTCCGCAGCCCGTACCACAGCATAGTAACCGGCCAGATTGGCCTGCGAACTCAGGGCGTCCATTTTCTGCGCCAAAGTAGTCCTGGGCATCATCTCCATCGAAACCGCGCGGATCTCGTTTGCAGCAAATGCTTCAAGCAAATCCGTGCGTGAAAAGGGATCGAAGAAGCTGATGTGCAGGCAGGTTGGTTTCAGCGCGGACACAGACTCCGGCTCCGGGCTGCGCACACGTAGAACAACATCGGCCTGCGGATAGACCGCGGTCGCATCGCTGACGACTTCCGCACCGGAACTCTGGTAGGCCTCATCGCTGTGGCCTGCGGCAAGTCCAGCCCCGGATTCCACGCGGACGATGAAGCCGAGGCGGCACAATGCATGCGCGCTCTCGGGTGTCACGGCCACACGGGATTCCGGGCTTTTTTCTTTGGGACAAAAAAGCAGCATGATACTGGGTTTCTAGGGTTTTGTATGCAAAGGCTTAAGGCCTTTTTACCTGCCCTACAGCTTCCCTTTGCAAATGCAAGGAATATAGAAAGCCAGTGAGAATCAGGCATATTCCCCTATGGTCTCCTTACCGCAGAAAATGATAGTCGGCGCCACTGTTATGTAGCCACTGTCAGCGGTGCAACCAGAGGGCTTGAAACGGCCTTAACTTCAGGCGTCGGCGGGTGCCAAAGCGAACTTGTCTGCCGCTCAGCAGATCTCTGCATTCCTTCTGGCCAGACCAATGCTCACCCAGTTGATGGACGTCCAGATCACAGCTTTTAGAAGTAACGTTAAACAACGCAATTAAGCGCTCTTCAGAACTGAGCGCTGTGCGTTCGAAGGCAAACAACTGAGCACCCAGATCCAGCAAACGCATGGGAGCATCCGGATGGAAGACAGCCCGGTTCATGCGTCGGCGAAGCCAGCCCTGATAGATTCTGAAAATGCGGCCTTGCTCCCCTTCTGTATCTTTGAGGATTCTATCCAGTTCATTCCACTCGTATTTGCGCCGGTTGATCGCACGGTTTTCGCCCGACTCCCGCAGCCCTTTCAGGTCGTTGGGGGTCCCAACCAGACTGTGAAAATAGACCGCCGGCATGCCCTTGAATGCTAATAGAATCGCCTGCGAACACAGAAAGCGGGCAATCGACAGGTCTGGATCCTGCGCACATTCGAGCGCAGAGCGGTAGGCAATATTCAACTCATAGGGGCTCTCCGTACCGTCGCTGTTACGCTTCATCGACACGCGTCCGCCACGGGCACGGACTTCGGCGGCAAGCCATTCGATTTCCGCATCCGGAACCAGACCCTGCAGAGGGCGGACTCCAATGCCGTCGTGGGAGGCGGTAAAGTTGAAGAAAGTCTGGCCCGTCTCCAATTCCGGCAGGCCCTTGGCCCATTCAGTCAAAAGGCGGCTGTCTTCCCGCAACAGGCAATGCAGCAACAAGGGTGGTAGACTGAAGTTGTAGACCATATGGGCTTCATCCCCATCGCCGAAATAAGAGATATTCTCCGCGTGCGGCACATTGGTTTCCGTGAGGATCAAAGCATCTGGTGCCACCAGTTCGAGCACATCGCGGAATAGTTTGACCACTTCATGGGTCTCCGGCAGGTGTAGGCAATTCGTACCCAGTTCTTTCCACAGAAAAGCCACGGCATCCATGCGCAGGATATGGCAACCCTTTGCCAGGTAGAGGAACAAAATATCCAGGAACTCAAACAATACATCTGGATTGCGCCAATTCAGGTCCACCTGATCCTCGCTGAAAGTGGTCCAGACATGGGCCACACCGTCGCGGGTCGCGGTTTGAGTCAACAAAGGCCATGGCCGCGGACGCACTACTGCGGACAGGTCCAGATCGGGATCCGTTGGCAAAAAATAGCCGGAGGCCGGAGCAATTCCCGTCACGAAGTCGCGAAACCAGCGATTCCGGGACGAACAGTGATTAAGAACCAAATCGAACATCAGCTTGAACTCACCGCCGAGTGCTTCCACATCCCGCCAGCTTCCATAGCGCTGATCCACTTCCCGATAATCGATCACCGAAAAGCCATCGTCGGAGGACCAGGGATAAAACGGCAGCAAATGGATGGTGCGGATGCTGCCCTTTAAATGGCGGGTCGCAAAACGCTTCAAGACTTGCAGCGACGAGCCACCCTCAGTCCGAACCGTATCCGCATAAGTGATCAGCACGACATCGTTGGGCCCCCAGTAGGCGCTGTGTGGAGGCGTCTCCTCCCCCACTCCATAACGTCCCAGCATAAACTCAAAACGACGCAATAAGGCAGGAGCGGCATCGCCATAAAGCCGCTTCAAGCGTTGTGAAATGCGTTCGATGGCAGCTGAATTTCGCATTAATTAAGTCCTTTAATTAGTCCACCCGGTCAGACCGGTCAGGAGGGTTCGCAGGCTTCTTCGCAAGACCGGGTAGGCGTAATAGCGTCGAGCTACCTTGTAGTTGTGTTCAACCATTTGGCTGCGGTAGTCGTCCTCTAGCAGCAAGCGCTCGACCTGACGCTTGACCTCGCGGGTAATAAATCCGTCGATCAGAGGAAAGCGAAAGCCCTTGGGTTCGATGTCTTCAACAAATATACTGTAGCGATTAACAACCACAGGTTTTTTGAAATAAATGGCTTCGAGCAAGGCATTCCCAAAGCCCTCATAGGTGCTCGGGTAGGTCACAAGATCCGCATGCGGGTAGAGGTCCCACAAGGTATAGAGCTTGCGCCCTTCGGCATCGTATTGCCGAACTTCGGATACACGGTCGCCAATGAAGCACAGCTCAACCCCTTCCTCCCGAGCCAGCTCTTCGAGCATGTGCTTGTATTCAAAACCCTCATCACCTGCATCGTGTGAAATCACCAACTTGCAGCGCGAGTTCTTGAGCATGCTGACCAGTTTGATCGCATGCTCAATGCCCTTGCGTGGCACGATTCGGGTGGGTTGGAGGATAAAAATATCCTCCTCCGTCAAACCCAGGTCAGCGCGAAGGTCACTGCTGTATTCGTCCGGTGGCGGTGGCGGGCGATCAAAGTCGAATACATTCGGAATCAGGAGGCTGCCAACACCTTTGCGCAGCGACAGCTGTTGCTGCGCAGCCGCATTGATCACCGTATGCGCCAGATGCGGCAGTCGTGGCGGGAAGGACATGTCCAGGTAATCCTGAACCGCATTGATGGTAAAGCGGGTGCGCTCCCAGTAGAAGTCGTGGTGGTGGGCAATCGCCGGCATACCGGTTTCGGCGAGAAATTCAGTGATCGCAATGCCCAGGGG
>JBJHBN010000053.1:0-9491 GCA_050485505.1 Opitutales bacterium
GGTAAAACCACGCTGACCGAAAAGTTTCTGCTGTACGGGGGTGCGGTGAATCTGGCTGGAGGGGTCAAGGACCGGAAGGCGGAACGGGCAACGGCTTCGGATTGGATGGAGTTGGAAAAGCAACGGGGTATCTCGGTGTCGTCGACGGTTCTGCAATTCGAATACGAGGGTTTTGCTGTCAACTTGCTAGATACGCCGGGACACAAGGACTTTTCAGAGGACACCTACCGGGTGCTGACGGCAGTGGATGCGGCGGTGATGGTACTGGATGCGGCGAAGGGTCTGGAGACGCAGACCTTGAAGCTGTTCCAGGTCTGCCGCCAGCGGGGGATCCCAATTTTCACCTTTATCAACAAATGTGACCGGCCTTCCAAAAACCCATTGGCTTTGCTGGATGAAATTGAAGAGGTGCTGGGGCTGCAGCCCTACCCGATCACCTGGCCGATTGGCGAAGGTGACCAGTTTCAGGGAGTCTTCCATCGCGGCGATGAAGCGATCCATTGGTTCGAGCGGGTTACAGGTGGCCGCAAGCGGGCGACGGTCGAAACCGGGAGCCTTGCAGACGAGGCTTTCGTACAGAAAATTCCGGCCCCGTTGCGCGAGCGCTTTATGGAGGATCTGGAACTGCTCGAATGCGCAGGCACAGAGTTCGACCGCGATGCAATTCTGGCGGGCAAACAGACTCCAGTGTATTTCGGTAGCGCCTTAAACAACTTTGGGGTTCAGTTGTTGCTGGACGGCTTTTTGCAATACGCGCCAACTCCTTCGGCACGCTTCGCGGGAGAACGCCTGGTTGAACCGACAGAGAAAGCCTTTTCCGGATTCATCTTTAAAATTCAGGCAAACATGGATCCGCGTCACCGCGACAGGCTGGCTTTTGTGCGAGTCTGCTCTGGCAAATTCACCCGGGACATGTCGGTGTGCCACACCCAGACGGGTAAGCAGCTGCGCCTTTCCTTCTCCCACCAGCTTTTCGGACAGGACCGGGAGACACGCGACGAGGCCTGGCCCGGCGATATTCTGGGCATCAGCGGACAGGCGGATTTCGGTATCGGCGACACGCTTTCGGAAGATAATGGAATTCAATACAACGCCATTCCGCGCTTCCCTCCGGAATGCTTCGCCTATCTGCACAATACCGATACAACCAACTTCAAACGCTTCCGCAGCGGTATTGATCAACTCCTGCAGGAGAAAGTCATTCAGCGCTTTTACCCGGTCAATTCCGTAGCCAATGTGCCATTACTGGGCGCCGTCGGCGCACTGCAATTCGACGTGGTTTGCCACCGGATGGAAAATGAATACAGGGCACCATGTCGACTTGAACTGGCCTCTTGGACGCAAACCCGCTGGCTGCCAGCCAACGTGGAGGAAGCGGAGCTTGAAGGCATCTACATGGGCGGCAATCTGCTTGCGCGTGACGCCAATGACCGCCTGGTGATTCTCTTTGAGAACCAATGGGGACTGGACTACTTCCAACGCGAGAATCCAGACCTGTCTCTGTCTGCCCGACCGGATGGTTCGCTTGAAGCCGCGCCAGCCAGCTGAAGCCAGACTCCCGAAGTGAGACCGGATTAAACCATTCCCTGCAGAATCATTGGAATGCGCTCAATGCTCGACTTGAGGGACGCTTGGGCGATACGGGTCTTCGAGGAGTTGTCTGGGAACAGAATTTTCCAACCGTCCAGGTCCAGCCAGGAATCGGTAGCAACGGGGTCCAGATCTTCCACACTGCTGTCGATCCCTGAGTAGCGCACCAGAACATCTGCAACCTGAGCAGCCGCCGCATAGTGCGCGTAGGGCCCCGCCTCCGAAGGGTTATTGTGCCATTTAACGGCAGCAATAATTTCCTCAGCCAAACCATGTAGGCGTAGGTATTCTCCACCAGCATCGCTGTGGTCCCAGCCGAATGCCCGCATCTCCTTTTCCGCAAACTCCTGTGTGTCCCTGGTCTTCCATGTCAGTGTTTCGGCAAATTCATCCTTGAAAGCATAGGCCATGACTATCTTGCCCACATTGTGCAGCAGGCCGACCAGGTAATCCATGTCACTGGTTGAAGCGCTCCCGTAGAGCGACAGAATCTCCCGCGACAAATAGCCAGCGCTGATACTGTGCTTCCACAGTTGCCGCCAATCCACATCACTTGTAAGGCCAGGTAAATCAGACAAGTCATCAATCAAGCGTGTCGACAGAGACAGGTGACGAATGCCCCGGATGCCCAGGTAAAAAACAGCCGTTTCCAAGTCATCAACCGGAGTCTGCAGACCCGTGTAGACAGAATTCACCAAGCGCAGCAACCGGGTCGTTAGCGACGGGTCTTTACGAATGATTTCGGCAACTTGCACGGAATGACAATCAGAGGTCTGGGTCAACTCAGCCAGAGCATTGTTCACACTCCTCAAGGAACCGAGGACCGGACATTTCTGTATCTTCTGATGAAAAGGTGTAACGGTGCTTTTGATCGACATGATAGATGGGGTATAAGTCAAAATTTCAATTAGAACATTCCGTTGAAGGCAAGAGATTCCGCATACGTCTCATATCCTGCTCGAGTTCAGTGATCTGACGCTGGATCATTTTCATCTCCATTTCCTGAATCAGCTTACGCTTATTAGACTCCACCGGGACCGGACGTGGCTCAATAGTCGCAGCGGCTTTGCGTTTGGGCTTGCTCGAAATGCGGGCTGTCCAGAGGAAACCCCAGCCAATCAACACGCTGCCCAGCAGTATCAAGGTCACCGAGACACCCTGGTGCCCGAGAATGCCCAGATAGAGGAAAAAGGCCCCTAACAGATCGAGCAACAGAGGCCACCAAAGCGAATCTCCCTGGGAACGGCCGGAGGACGCTTGAACACGTGCTCCCTGAGCTTGAGCTGGCGCATGGTTACGCATCCGCTGGGCCAGCCAGGATCTCCGCTGCTGCAGGTCCGTCAAAACCCCTTCCATCTCCACCAACTGTTCCTGAATTTGACGCTCGCGCTCACGCAGAACCGCGTCGGCGCGCTGATGGATTTCGTCAAACAGATCCGGATCAAGCAAGCGGCTGTAGGTTTTCAAACAGGTGGCATGGCGTTCCTGAATGCGCTGACGACCATTCACTTCCTCGAAGTACTCGGGTTTGCGGTCAATAAACTGTACCAGATCCTTCCAATTCATGCTCAGCCCGGGAAAACCGCCTCCAGTAAGTTTCGATCAAAATCCGGCAAGGGTGCCAGATAGCTAAGGTGCATGCGGTCTTCCGGGCGCGGTGCCCAGCTGACAAGTTCTTCGATCAGGCGGCCGTATTCCGTACATTCGTCGAGCAAGGGCGACTGATGGCGCCGCATCCAGTCAATAATCGCCACCCGCAGGGACAACTCCACCTCAACCATGTCCCCTGAACCGCGCGGCGACACAAACGGCAAGTTGCGTAGGTAACGCATGGCCTGAAAAGCTTCCCGCTTTCCCAGCAACAAAGTCAGGGATTCCTCGCGGCAAAAACCAAAAGCAGCCGCCGCCTGAATCCACAGACGCTGGTGCGGCGGCAGGGGCTTTTCTACACTCTGTGGAAGCAGGTTTTCAAAACCTTGGTCCCGATTGGCATTCTGTACCCGCATCTTCCAGCGACTGACAGCCTGTTCAATCCGCCCCGGAACGCCACCACACTCCGCGTAAAGCCATTCCCAAGCTTCACGGGGACAATCGCGGTGCCCCAGAAAAGCAAAGAAGTCAGGTCGACTCAGAGGCTCCAAGCGAAACTGAGTCACCCAATTCGATGAGAGACCCTCAAAAGCCTGACTGTCATTCAAGGGAAATGCTTCGCGCCCAGTAGATAGAACTACCACCGGCCAGGGAGTGCTTCGCTGCTTAAGGTGCTCAATCAGATCGATGCCAAGCCAGGATTGAAATACCGGCGGGCTCGACAGCAATTGCTCGATACGCACCACCAAAATCCCATCCGAATCAAAGCCACTTTGGATCGGCGCTCCCGCAATCTGCAACCACAGATTCAAAAAACCCTTGGCCGTGTCACGACGAAACACGGCATCCACCTTTTGTCCTGAAGCACCACGACCCGTACGATAGCCCCCCTGTTTCTTGTAAAGAACCAGACTCCCGTCTGATAGCTGGCGCCTGCGCTCGTCCTCAACGAGTTGCCGCAAGTCCGCCTCAGGCGAGCGTATCTGAATTGTGTCACTGATTCCAACCAGCCCACGACTGTCCAACAACTGCCGAATACAATCCGCCAAAGGCATAAAACGAAAAACCTTTGCCAAAGCCCACGAAGCCACAGGGCGACCTTTCCGCTCCCGCTCGAGGATCCATTCCTCGGCAAGACGGGTCACACCAATTCCAGACGGACCATACAAATGCACGAAGTGAAACGGATCGCCACGGACTCCAGCCGCATCCACCGTTTCACCTATCCATTGCAGCTCGCGCTGGCGACCTTCAAAGGGCTCTGTCATGACTCAGTCACCTAGCCCCCTTTCAGTCGATTGCTTACAGCAGTACACAAAGCCATGCCCACTTCAACGGCAAATCCGCTCAAGGGTTTAGCCAATCCGGCAAGAATTGCAGAGGAACGGGATCTTTTTTCCTAAAAGCTGCTCCAGGCAAACCAACAAAGATCTCTATACATTTGATAGAAAGATGCTTAGGAGAGAATTTGAGACACTGGCATTGCTCATGCTTTAAAACGGGCATGAATATCCCCAGCTCTGGTCTTGGATCCATTTTGACTGCCCACCGCAATGTCATTGCGAATATGAACCGTAACTTCGACATTCTGTCGACTGGGACAAAGGTCGCCAAACCCAAGAATAATCCAGTGATCTACAAGGAGATCGAGCTGCACAACGAAACCTTCCGCAAACTGGAAGTCTTTTCGAACAACCTGCACGCAGCCGGATCCTCAGTCGGCGTTGCGCTGTCATCCATGTCCATGGCCGACGAACAATTAAAGCTGATGGAGCAAAAGCTGAGGGACGCCATATTCTACCCGGAAGGATCTGAAGACCGCGCTCACCACCTCCGCGAATACAACCGCATGTTGCCCCTGATCAATGACATTGCCAGGGCACCGGACCCGGGAGCTCGGCGGTTGCTGGATTCACCGGATGATTTCGATGAAGCCGGTGACATTTTTGTCAAGATAGCGCCTGAAGGGCAGCAACTGCGCCTGCGCGCACAGCCAATCCATGTCGGCGAAGACGGCCTCGACGTTCGCCTCATCGATGATCCCGTGGCTACCAATGATGACAGTATCCGGGAGGAAATTATTCGCCTCGAACTCGCCCGCGAAACCCTGCTGGATAAAAGCAAGGCCCTGGGCGTCGATGCATCCACCATCGAAAAATCGTTGAATTTCAATGGTGCCCTAATGAACCAGCACCAGTTGGCGGCCACCCGTCTCGACGACACCGACCTCAACCGCGAGGCCATCCTGTCGACTAGCCTTAAGGTTCGCCAGGAGCTAGCCCTCAACAGCATTCAATCGGTTCTGGGGAATCGTGAGATGGCCCTGCAACTTCTGCGCTAAAGCCAATGGCCCTTACCATAAAACTGAAGCCTGGGGAATCCCTGATTCTAAACGGTGTCTTCGTCGAAAACGGAGACAGCCCTACAGAATTCCGGCTCCTGAACAAGGCACCGCTACTTAGGGAAAAGGATATCTTAAGGGAAAAAGACGCCACAACCATCTGCCGGAAAATCTACTTTCTGCTGCAGTGGATGTATTTTGATGAAGCCAATCGTTTGTCCGGCTATCAGTCCTTTCTGAAAATGTCTATGGAAGTAATTAGGGCCGCGCCCTCAACTTGCGACTATTTGGACCGTATACAGAACCTGTTGTTAAAAGACCGCTATTATCAAGCGCTTAAGGAAACCAAACGCCTCATCAAATACGAGGACGAACTATTGAGCCATGCCACCCAACCCTTACAAGATCTACCAGCAAAACAAGGTTAACACCTCCTCCGGCAAAGGCATTGAGATTGCGGTGCTGGAGATGGCCAATGCGCGTTTGCGCCGTAGCCGCGGCTCCTGGAAGGAAGGCACCTTCAGCCGGGAACTTGATGAGACTCTGCGCTTCAATCAGAAAATCTGGGACGTTTTTCAAGCCGACTGGGCACGGGAAGACTGCTCTCTGCCGCTCGAACTGCGCAAAGATCTGCTGAGCCTGAGCGTGTTTGTAAGGCGCACAACTTTCTCGATGCTGGGACAACCGGAACTGGGCAAGCTCGACTCCCTGATACAGATTAACGAAAACCTGTCCAAAGGTTTACGGGGTCAAAACATGCAAAGCCGGCCGGTCAGCCCTAAACCCCAGACAGCAACCCAAGCACGATAATGGATATCTCTGCAATCATTGCTCCGATCCTTTCGCAGATCACCCAACAGGTTTTCAATTCGAAACCACCACAGGCTATGGACGCCGCTCAGGCAGCTACTTTTGAAAAATTGATGGCTGAACAAAGCAACAAATTAGCGGCAACACCGGTGCATGAATGGCCGGCCGTCAAAGAAGCCCTCTCCGCAGCGAAAGACCACAAGCCCTACGCCCTGTCAATAGAGGCAGACGGCAGTCTGAGCATTCTCGGACGAGATGGATCGAAACACCTCGTTAACCTCGATGAATCGGCGCGCCAAATCCTCGGCGAGCGCTATGCCGGAGGTCCTCACCCGCTTGAGATAGAGCTGGATTCCCTGCGATCTACAGCGGGCAATGAACGTCCCCTACACGTCGTCACCCAGCTTAATGCGGCCGGTTGACAACGAATTGCCCAGCATTTTCTCCAGCCGCTGACAAACCACCGGCAAAATCTCTTCACCTTGCTCTTCGGTAATCCCGAAGCTACGCAGAAAGCGACTATCGGCTTCGGCGAGAAAACCCTCTTCGCCCACTCCAACACCTAATGAAACCGCGAGCTGCTTGGCCGCATGAATAACGGCCAACAAAGCGTTGCAGTGGGACGGGCCGCGCGCAGGATCGGCATAAAAGCGGGCAGCGATGATTAACGATTCCGGGAAACTCCACTTCGTCAGAATACCTGAACTGACCTGAGTGTGATCAAAACCAAATACAGCCTGCTCATTCTGAATCCAGGTTCCTCCTTCAGAAATCTGCCGGTCCCGAACCCGGGTCAATTCGTAAGGCAAAGCGTGCGCCAGAGCGAGCTTACCGATATCATGGAGGAGCCCGGCGGTGTAAGCCCTCAGCGGATCCTCAATGCCCGTGCGTTCAGCAAACAACTGAGCGCCAAAGGCAACGGCCAGGGAGTGCCGACAAAAGTCGCCCGGCTCCCAGCCATATCCGCCAGCCTCCTGAACCATCCAGCGGACACTCAATGAGGTTGCTGTAATCTGGTACACTTCGCGCGCGCCCAAACGAAAAATCGCATCACGCAGTGAATCACAGGAACTGGGCAAACCAAACCAGCTGGAGTTGGCCAGCCGCAAAGTTGCGCAGGACACACCAGGGACGAGCCCTATCAGCTGCTCAAGCTCATCCGCACCTTTATTGGGGTCCTCAATAGCATCCAACATTCGCGGCAGCAGGAAAGGTGCGGCGGGAATCTGTAAGGCCTTACTCATGACCTCTGAAAAAAGGGCGGCAGCCGCTGGTTCTAAATCGGAAACATTCATCGTTTTGAAGTCATTGGGAACGCTCCGGCGTATAGGAAAGCGGTGGTAAGGTTGAGAAAACAAAATCGGCAAAGAATCGGGCGAACTGGCGGGGGCTAAGCAATATCGCTTCGCCACTCTGAACGGGGTAACCACGCCGGTGCTGAGTCTGACCGTAACGGCGCGCTGAGCGTGCGACGGCAGGATCACCGGCATTGAGCAGTTGATCAATCGACCAAAGCACATCACCGCCATCCATCGTTGCTATGTATAGACGGGCTCCAATATTCAACGGCGGATATGGACTGTAGGACGTCACATCTATACGCAGAAAAACATCAGCATCGGCCAAAGCGGCTTCACCTGTCGGCAGAACCCTGAAGCGATTGGTCAACAGCAGCCGATCCCTGAAAGCCTCCTGAAGCAAGGCTGCCACTGTGGGGTCAGAAACGCCGGTCACAGGCAGTACCGCCAGGTTTCTGTGGGCGGCATCAATCGAGTTAACCGAATAGAAATTCCCAGGCTCAACACCGTAACCCCAGACTGTTTCCGAGACCGCGCGCTCGGCGGACTGGCATGCGGAGAGAAGTAATGCGGCAAAAAAACAGGCAACGAACAAAGACAACCGGAGCGCTAATCGCTCCGGCTGTCTCGAATTGGACTTCTTAGAAAAGTCAGCCTGCATGGAATTTCCACTGTTTACAGATTCATGACAAAATCAACGGAAGAATTCCTCAATACGGGTTTCTTCGTCCACATCACCTTCATCAGCCGTTTTTTGCGCCTCTCGACGGCCGGCCTTTGGCTCCACAGTCTTCTTCTGGCCGTTGCCCGAGGACTTAGCACCCTTACTACCATTCGCAGCGTGGTTTGAGGGTCTGGTCTCAGACTTGGTGCCGTTGTTGCCAGGCGAGCCCCCCTTTGATTTTGTGGAAACAGACTGCTTGCTAACAGACTCTTCAACCTCTTCCAGCACCTCATCATCGTCGGCATCGCCATTCACGAGCTCGACCAAGGCGTCAACTGCTCGCTTCAAGTCCGTGGACTGATCCCTCAGGGATGCGGATGCGCTCGCAGTCTCTTCGGCACCGGCGGCATTGGATTGTGTGACTTGGTCCATCTGCACAATCGCAGCATTGATCTGTTTAATGCCCTGGCTCTGCTCAGTGTTCGCGACCGCAATTTCCTCGACCAACTTGTCCACTTGCTGGACCCGCTCGACGATGTCGCGGAGACTGTTACCAACCTTCTCACTCACCTTGGCACCCTGCTCCGACTGCTCAGCTGCCGAACCCAGGCGTTCCGCGGTCTCTCGGGCTGCATCCGCACTGCGCTGGGCGAGGTTGCGCACTTCGTCCGCAACCACTGCAAAACCTGCGCCGGCCTCGCCTGCCCGAGCCGCTTCAACGGCGGCGTTCAGGGCCAGAATGTTTGTCTGGAATGCGATTTCATCAATCGTCTTGATGATCTTCGAAATCTCCTTGCTCGACTGGATGATTGAACTCATTGAGCGCGACATTTCCTCCATGTCCTGATAACCACGGTCGGCGGCCTCGCGGGCAATGTTGGAAAGCTTCTTGGCTTCCATCGCATTCGCCGCATTGCGCTCAACCATACTGGCCATCTCCTCCATGGAAGAAGAAGTTTCCTCCAGTGATGACGCCTGCTGATTGGCTCCGCTCGCCAACTCTTGACTGGAGGATGCAATCTGGGCGGAGGCAGCATCGGTTTCGATGGAAGCAGCGCGCAGTTGGCTGGCGACGGTTGTCAGAGTCTTTCTCAGCCACCGGGAGAACAGCCAGCCTGCAATGAAACAGAATGCGATCCCAGAGACCCCAACAATCAGGGCAAGTACCCGGGAAAAGTTGACCAGGGCCACCAAGTCC
>JBJHBN010000054.1:0-9474 GCA_050485505.1 Opitutales bacterium
CAATCAAGAGCACTTCTGCCTTGGCAGAACCGCGCGTTTCTACTAAACTTTCGGTCTTTGTTAGATTATTCATAAGAGTGCCAGTTTGAAGGATTTTTTCTCAACTGGCACTCTTCATGTCATCTACGAAACAGCCTCACAGATCACACCGCCCACAGCCCACAGATTTACAGTTTTACAGAATCGGCGGCACCCTCGGCGAGACTGCTCTAACCTGTTGCCGGAATCCACAACTCCACCAATCCCGCGCATCGGCCTTCGTGCTCTCGGTGTTCTTCGTGGTGATAGACGCTGATAGGGGCCAGCTCTGTCGGGGCCATGGCAGGGCACGAGCCGGCACAGAGGCCGGCCCTCCATTGGAAAACTCGCTGGATATTCCGTAGAATCGGGTTATATTAAAAAATATGCCAACCGTTGAATTCAAAAAGAGCCAGGTCATTGTAGACTGGGACGACCGCTACGACAGTCTTCTGGAGCTCGCTGAGGCCAAAGGGCTCGACCTGAACTTCGGCTGCCGCCAAGGCAACTGCACTGCCTGTCAGCAGCCTGTTATCCAGGGTTCGGTCGAATACCCACGCGGGCACAACGGAGAGCCAGAAGCCGGCAACGAACTGCTTTGTTGCAGCCGACCCGCCGAAGACATCGTGATCGACGCCTGAATCCAGAAAGCCGCCTCTGCCTTCGGGCTTGTGTTAAAGCCAGCCATTGGCCTATCGTGCCGTCATTCCTTCGATGGCGCACAACAGATCTATTCGCACCGCCGCCCGAGCGGTTATCATTTGTGACGGCAAACTCCTCGCAACAAAGATGCGGGACCGCCGCGGCGTATTCTACATTCTGCCCGGGGGCGGGCAAAACCATGGCGAGACGCTGGAACAAGCTGTGCGCCGTGAATGCCTTGAGGAGGTGGGCCTCGAAGTAGAGGTCGAACGCCTGCTCTATATCCGCGAATATATCGGTAAAAACCACAATTTCGCCAAGCGCCACGCGGCATTTCACCAATTGGAGCACGTTTTTCTCTGCTCAGTAAAAAATCCGGAAACTGCGTCGCCCGGCAGTGAAACCGACAATTACCAGGTGGGAGTCAGTTGGCTCGACCTCGAAAACCTACACCTGATCCGCTTTTATCCGGAAAGCCTCAAACAGTATTTTAAGCCGGAAGGCTGTAACCCTCCGTCGTTATACCTCGGCGATCTCAATTAGCGGTCCGAACCAATAGAGCTCTGAGCGATTGTTTCCAGCGTCTTCCAGCACTGGAACAAACCGCGGGGAGTATGAAAGCAGCCCTTCCACTTGCCGCCCTTCAAATTGAGTGAAACTTGGCCCCGGCGATCCAGATACCCGAACCATTCACCTCCATTGCGAGCATCACGAAAGTGCTCCCAAGTATAGGAATGGACTTTTTCAAACCACCGCCAGCAATCTTTGGAACCGGTCAACTGGTAACCTTTGAGGAGGCTGATCAGGGCCTCGATGTGTACCCACCAGAGCTTCTGATCCCACTCCAGCTCCTGAGTTGGGTACCCTTTGCAGTCCAAGAAATAATAGATCCCAGCATATTCACTATCCCAACCGAATTCCAATATCTTCAAGGTCAGCTCAACAGCCTTATCAACCACATCCGGACGCTGCAATCGCTGCCCGAGATCCATCAGAAACCACATAGCTTCGATGCCGTGCCCGGGATTCACCAAACGACCCTCGAAGCAATCGGCAAATGCTCCGCCGGGGCTTACATGCTCAACGACCAGTCCCAGATCCGGGCGATAAAAGTCTCCAAAAATTTCATCAATCACTTCGGCACCAAGTGATTCAACAGTCCCGGAATCCAATAAAGGCTCTAATTCGAGCACAAGATTGCTCAAAATCATTGGCAGGGCAAAACCCTTCAGGTCGCGGGTTCCTGGAACACCTCTGCCGTAGGGTGCCAATGGGTCGTTACGCCGAACCAAAACCCGCTGAAAGCTTCGCCGGGCCGCATCCGCGTGGATCTGCTTACCCGAAGCCAGATACAACTGTCCAAATCCCATCGCGGCGAAGGTGTTGGAAAAGATACTGTGAGGCTGCTCCAGTGGACGGCCCCTGCGGTCCAGACTGAAATAGAAGTCGAAGTTGCCATTGTGGCCGTGTTCCAGCAGAAAACGCCCGCCACTCTCAGCAATATCCAACCACTCCAAACGGTTCTCAACCTTATTAAAGAGGCTAGCGAACATCCACATTTGCCGTCCCTGCAACCAGACAAACTTATCCGTGTCAAAAACTCTGCCCTCTGCGTCCAAACAACTGAAGTAGCCCCCAAACTCCTCATCCAGCGAGTACCGGACCCAAAACGGAATCACCTCATCCAACAATTCATCACGGTACTGAACCGCAAGTTTGCCGGCATCAATTGCCATAGTGCTCATCCTCCTCAACGGTTCCATCATCACTGGCATCCCGCTGGATAGCTCCAAGCCTCTGGAACAGGGCTACCAGATCACGTGAACCTCCTATCAGAAACCAGATCGTCGTCGCGACACCCGTCACACCAATAAAGACCACATTAAACAACCACCAGTTTCCCCACCAACTGTCCGGCCATCGGTAAAACAGCTGCCAGATCGTAATTGTCACGAAGGAAAAGAAAAAGAACGATACCCAAGCCACGTTGATGCAGTAAATCCACTTGTCGCCGCGAGTAAACTCACCATTGAAACCAATGGCCCTCCAACCCTCTGCCGCCGGTGCACTGTGATCAGCCCCTTCGGCTGCAGCAGCCTGATATTCCCCCCGATGCAGCATTCGGTCCATATTGATTTGCGGATCCGTTGAGGCATAAGAGCCTATCACATAAGCCAGGCAAGCGGAGATTGAGGCCAGAAAGGACATTTGCACACCGTTGAGCCAGAACCGCTCTGGCAAGGCCTGTATCCAATTGTTATCTACAAACGAATCCTGCAACCAGGGAGTGAGCACGGGCCAGATGATATTAATCATCAAGACGCCACCAACGGCAAGCACACTGCCAACGATCATCGCCGACCAAGCACCAGCAGCCGTTCCCCGTTTCCAGTAGAGACCACCGATCAAAACTGCTCCAGCACCTCCAGTGAAGATCGCCCCGGTCGCCTGAAAATACATTAGAATAAATTCCTTGAGGGGGAAAATCATACTGAACACCCAGGCAAACACAGCTACCCCAACCACCGATGTTTTCAAAAGCCGCAGGTGCTTCTGTTGATCGATTCGGTGTTCGCGTCCACGCAACTGCCGGATCGGCGAATAGACGTCCTGCACAAAGATACTGCCCCACGAGTGCAAATAGGTGCTGTCAGTGCTAACAGCCGCCATAATCATCACCGCTGCCAGCAAGCCCATCATGCCAACCGGCAATACTTGCGCCAGGGCAATAGTCGTCGTCATCTGAGCTTCAATCTGCGCGTCCCCAATCGCAGCAATCTGGGCATTTGCGGCCATAGTTGCCGCTTCATGCACAGGTGCATTCATCATTACGTATGCACTGACCGCCGCCAGAGGAATTAACATCAGTGTGACTCCTGTGCGAACCTGAGCCAGAATACTGGCCATTTTCGCTTCGTGCGGGTTGATGGCCGAGCAATTGTAAGCCTGTGTCCCCTGCCAGACCATGTAATTGTAAACGGCTAAGAACAACAGGATTAGAAATAGAGCCGGATTGAAATCGGGTAAGGCCCCGCTGTCGAAAGGATTGAGCTTGGATTCACCCGGAGGAGCCTGCATCAGGGTCTCGACAATAAGGCTCCAGGGGAACAGGTAGAGCATTACTCCCAGCAACATCAGAAAAACGATATTGCTGAGCGAACCCTGAATGAAGTCTGTCACCATACCGGCGATGTGGCCTCCATTCAAGGTTATGAAAATAGCCAGTCCCAACATCACAGCCATAACCACACCCAGAGTAAGGTTTAGCTCAAGCCCAATGCCGGGCACCGTCCAAAGATGAACGGGAAGGCCGAGAAAGTAGATGACAAACCGGGCGGTCACGGCCGGAAAGATGCCATAGTTCAGAACCCCACTGATCCAGCACAACAATCCGGAAAAAACTCGAAAACGTCGACTATAACGTTTCTCCAAAAACTGCGCCAGGGTCATCACCCGGGTTTCCCGATAGCGATAAATTATCCAACCCGACAATGCCATGAGCAAGCCTATCGGGGCCAGCATCTGTATCCAATACTGGGCGGTAAATCCCGCCTGATAATACTGCTCCCACATCGCCACAATTGAAATGGCCCCAATGCCTGCGATCCCAGTGGCCACGGTTAAAATATAGCGTCCCGCACAGCGATTGGCCGATAGATAATCCGCAACACTCCGGGTGTAGCTGCGGGTGTAAAGAGTGAACCCAGCAACCACTCCGACCAAGATAATGATGATGGCGAGGTCGATAGAGTGCAGATTGGCAAATGCGAGAACGGACATAATTATTGTTGGCTGAGCCCCTACATGATTCCGAATGTATTCCAGGCAGTTTCGGCTTTCATTCCATTTTTAATTGCTTCGTATACTCGCCGCTCGCCCCTGGCTTTTGCCAGGGATTCGCGAATGACTTCGGCCTCAATTGCTTTCGGAATAATGCAAACGCCATCCAGGTCTCCGAAAACGATGTCACCAGGAACCACGTCGACCTCGCCAAAACGTATCCTGCAGCGAAAATCCACCACCTTGCCGCGTGGCCGCTGGTCCTGAGCATAGCGTCCCCAGGAGAAACAGGGAAAGTTTTGCGCAAGAATGCCGCGTGTGTCGCGTGAGTATCCATTCACGACCGCCCCAGTTGCACCCTGATTACGGGCCGCGAGACTCATCAACTCACCCCAGAGCGCGTACCTTGGCGACGAACCGCTGCAGATGTACACCTCGTCCGGCCTCAACTCGTCGAGCGCCCTCAGCATGTATCCGAACGGTCGGTTCAGAGCGTCCGATTGCCGACCGGGACCCTCACCTCCCTCGTCGTCCATTTCCAAAACAGGCATCGCCCGGCCCACCACCACCATGTCCTCGCGCAGCGGTTGCACCTGCGGCGGAAGAAACTGACGCTTGTAACCCAGCACGTCCATTACATCGCCAACTACGGCGCTGAAAAGTTCACTGCGCATCCGCGCAAAAAGTTCACGATCGTCTTTCCAATCCATTTTCATTTTTTCGAATAAAGGTCATTGAGAATAGGTTCGAGGGCTTCCACCACTGTATTCAGAATAAGGACACCTTTTTCGGCAGAGGCTGCAGTGGGATCCCCGTACACACCATTGCGGGTCATTTGAGACATAGAGCGCTGCAAGCGTGCCTGACTGCCCCTCAGCATGTCACTTTCGGCCCACGGGTAAGTCGCTACATTGGTGCCAGGCACTATCTTTTTCTTTTGAACCAGCCCGGGATGAAGATGCAGCATCAGCGAAGTTTCGAATTCACATGCATGGCCAACACCTCCGGATCCACTCTCCGTTATGGAAAGAAGCTCCTTGGCGGCCAATTGCCACCAGGAGCCGAATACTATCTGTGCCTGCGGATATGTTTCACCAAGTGCTTCCTGCAGAACGCCTCCAAGGGCTATATTGCCTCCATGGGCGTTTAGAATCAGCAGGTTCGTAAATCCATCCGCAAGCACACTATCAACTATTCCGCGGGCATAGCCAATCAACTCACTATGAGAAACAGACAGGGTTCCGGGAAAGCTGCGGTGATGAGCGGAATAGCCAACTGGGGGGCATGGCAAAATCAGCGTTCGGTCGCTCCAACGTTCGTCCAGTCCCCGGCAAATACCTTCTGCAATCAAGCGGTCCGTAGCCAGCGGTAAGTGCGGACCGTGCTGCTCAGTCGCGGCCAAAGGCAGGATAACCACAGATTTGCGATCGACCTGTGCCAGAGCTTCCGTTGTCAGCTGATCCCAAATCATCGCCTTACAGCCCACATTTCGATTTCAACCTTCAGAGTGAAAAGCAAACCTGTTTGGACCGCAGTCCGCACAGGCTGAGGCTCAGGCATCATCGCCTTATAGACAGCATTCAGACGCGGCCACTCATCAAGGTCTGACATATAGATATTCACCTTGAAAATATCAGCCGGGCTACAACCCGCCGTCGCCAATTGATTGAAGCAGTTTTCCAAAGTCAGTTTTGTCTGCTCCTCAATAGTCTCACCGACTACATTGCCTTCCTCATCCAAGGCTGCCTGACCACTGATAACGACCAGCTTTGCCGGCTCAATTTCAAGCACCGGCGAATAGGGTCCAGCCGTGCTGTGTTGGGTTGCACCTGGCGGCAGGCGTTTGGGATGACCAGAATTTAGAGTGAATTCACTTGCGCCCATCGGGTTCGGTAAATAGCCGGTAAAGCCACTGATACGCCAGCGCCCGTCGATCCTTCGGCAATGGTAGAGGGTTTGCCAGAGTAAGCGGTCTTTGCCTCCATCCTTCAGGGTAACCACGCCATCAAATTTCTTGTGCGCCACGGCGCAATCCCCTTGAATCTCGATGTCACGCAGGGTTGTCAGTCGATAAATGGCCTCAATGGGATTTGCCTCGGCGTGACTTTCGGCAAACAAGCCCGCCTGCTTCAGCCATTCCGCCCGGTATTCTGCCAGCGAGGGATAGGCGATTACCCAGCTGTCTGGGTTGGAGCGGCGTCCCGCATCCAGACCCATAAATCCCGTTTCGACAAAATCATTGGCCACGGCATTCCAATCCTTGGCGACAAAGGCTGTAATATCCCTCTCTACCAGCATCTGCCAAATTGCATAACGATCAGGATCTGTAGTTGAAAATGGATTCTTCATTCAATAATTTTCAGTTGAGTTTGATAATGTTGAATGGCCGCGCCATCCAACTCTATGCCTAGACCGGCTCCATCCGGCAGGCGCACGTAAGGGGCTTCGATGGCCAAAGGTGTTTTCAGCAGGTCATGCTCCCTTACCAAACGGCCAAAGATATCGCTGGGCCAGGTGCAGGTGGCAGCGGCAGCGGCCTGATGCACATACATGGCTTCCAGGATGCCCAGATCTACCTCACTGCCGTGCCAGCAAGGTAGATTAGCAGCTTGGGCAATTGCCGCAAGTTGAGCAAACTCAGCCATGCCGCCGTTGAAATTAAAGGCATCGACGGCACCCTGTTGGAGCGCCAGAATGGCATCGTGGACCCGTTGCCCATGTTCAATATAAGGCAATGATACGTGCAAGGCGACCGCGCCCAGACCCAGGTTGCGCAAGGCCCGATAGTCCGCCAGCATCCAGCGCGGCAATGGATCCTCCAGGCAGAGAAGATTTCCGACTTCCGCCAGGGCGCGCAGGCGGCGGGCCGCTTCGTGACTCTGCTCCCAGCGTTCATTCGGATCGAGGATGACAGACATCCCGGGGGCGCCGGACTTTACGGCCTGACACCATCCCACAACGTCGTCATCCAAGTCACACTTAAACTTCCAGCAATCGAAGCCCTGAGCCGCAAATCCGGTAGCCATCGCTGGAATCTCTTCCACTTTGCGATGCCCCGTCCAAGCCCCCACCTTCACCCGGTCCCGCAGCGGGCCACCAAGCAAATCACAGAGCCTTAAATCGTGAGTTTTTGCATACGCATCCCAAATCGCCAGCTCGATGCCATCGTGTTCCCGGCAACGGGCGATAGGCACCTGCTGCAGCGGGATAGACACCAACGAACTCCCCAGCAACCGCTTGGTCACGGCCTCAACGGTTGCCCATGAATGGCCACGGTAACACTCGCCAAGGCCAATCACGCCATTGTCCAGTTCCATTTCAATAAGGAGCTTTGGCAAGGCATCAAATTGAAGGCTCCAGCCGGCCCGCCCAGCAACCGCCAACTTGTGTAGGGGTCGATCCAATTCCGGATGGTTGACCGCGTTCGCCCGCGCGGGAACAACGACTTCGGTCAAACGAAAGCGGCGAATGCGTGTTTCCTGTGCCCTCATACAAAATCCATGGGATACAACAGCGCAGTGCTCCCCCCATCCACAGTTAAGGTTTGCCCGGTCATCGCACGCGCGCCGTCGGACAACAGGAAAACGACCACGCGACCGACATCAATTGGTTCGATCAGTTCAGGAACGGCCTGATGATTGCGGATAAGTTCGTCGACCCAAGCTTCGGGCTTGTCTGTCCAATTGCGGATCAAATCGTAATTCTGTTCGGAATGCACGTAACCCGGCGCAACACCGTTCACCCGAATCCCATGTCGACCGTAATGCACCGCCAATGAACGGGTCAAAGCATCCACCCCGCCCTTGGCCGCCGCATAGAGTCCATAACCCGGCATGGTTTTCTGACCGTGAATGGAGGATATATTAACCATCGCTGCTCCTTCTTCCGCCCGATCCCGGTCACCCAGCACATGCCGCAGCCAGGCTCTCGCCATTAACCAGGCTCCGCGAAAATCCACCCCAATTAAGCGATCGAAATCCGCCTCCTCGCAGAGGTGGGGTGGCTTGTGCAGGCCGATCCCAGCGTTGTTTACCAGAAAATCGATTCGGCCCGCCTTCTCAACAGCCTCGGCAAATATCCGCTCAACCTGAGCGGCGTCGGATATATCTCCCTGTACCGTTTCGGCCGAGGGGAACCGCGCCTTTGCCTCGGCCAGTCGATCCGCACTGCGGCCATTTATAATCGGCCGACCTCCAGCCTCAATGACCGCCTGCACCACTCCAAATCCCACACCAGAAGTGCCCGCCGCCCCCGTAACCATGACCGAACAATCCGATAACATAGCCTAATTATAACAAACAGCTTCGTTTAAGGCGATTGACGGAACGGAGAATGACCTTGTATATTTCGGAATATGCTTGAGCGGGAAAACTTTCGCGATGAGGTCGTCCACCGCAACCTTGGAGACTGCCCCTTAGGCTCAGTTTTCAGGCGTGGTCATCTCAAAACGAGCTATGGTTTGACGACATTCAGAACGCTTACCCATTTTGCAATCGTGTATATTCTGGCTGGAGAGGGTTTTTTTGAGTCCGAGTCGACGAATCGCCAGAAAGTGGGAGCTGGAAGCGTCCTTCTACTGTTTCCATATGAGCCACACCGCTACGGTCCGACAGACGCCTTGGGATGGACAGAAATCTACCTGCTTTTCGACGGCCCCGTGTTCAAGCACTGGTTGAACTCCGGCGTCGTGTCGCTCAGCAGGCCCGTTCTGAGAGCCCAACCGATCGGCCACTGGGCACAACGGATGGCCAACATTCTGCCCTCCAAGCCGGAAATCCGGTTGTCCTCCATGGATTCGCTGGCAACAGTCTGCAGCATGCAAACCCTGTTGGCGGATCTTCTTTCGGCCGATCAACCCAGAATCGACGATAATGAGAGTGCCTGGCACCAACAAGCCTGCGCGCTACTCCAGGAACTGCCCTATACCGGACAGCAGACGATTGCACGCCAACTGGGCTGTTCGGTGGATGCGTTTCGTAAACGCTTCCAGAAGCTGGCTGGAGTTCCACCTAACCGCTACCGCCAGGCCTATCT
>JBJHBN010000055.1:0-9419 GCA_050485505.1 Opitutales bacterium
CGCGGCCACCTGGACACTTCAGGTTCCGGCAATCCTGGTAATACTGCTTGCTGCCGCTCAGATTTACTTCGGTTACTCAAACAGCAGACTTTGGGATCCCATCACCCTGGGAACCCTAATTACCTTCATGGCGGTTTTTGCGATCCTGGGTCAGTTGAAATACGCGACCACCATCACCTTCGATCAACGCCTCGGATTGTGCTACCGCTGGGGAGCCAGCCAGAGACCCCAGCGACGACACCTGGGTAGCCGATCAGCACGACTGGCGGACATTCATGCGATTCAAATCCTGAATGAAGAAGTAAATCCTTCAACTATTCGCAATGTGATGCTTTGGGAAAAATACCTGACCTACGAACTCAACCTTATCCGCAAGGACGGCTCGCGGATGGTCCTCTTCAGCCACCGCCACGCCCACATAGTTCGCGCCGACGCCAAAGAAATATCGACTTTCCTGAATGTTCCTATTTGGGATTCAAGCCTGCTGCCGCCGCTGAGTGTTTCCGGATCCACTTCCGATGCGGCCCCGAAAGAGGGAGTTGTTTAAGCTTTTTCGCATCCGCCCAAATCAGGCTCGAATCGGCTTCGGCAACTTTCAGGTCGGCTGAATCAGCCTGGCGATAGCGGATGGATTCAGTTATTCGGCGGTTACCGATTCCTCGCTTTTCTGTAGCCAGAACTGTTCCCTTTCCACTCAGGCCCAGTTCCCGGGGCATCGGCAACTCATACAATCCCTGCAACTGAGAGCCTTTAGCCGCAACCCGCTGCAGAAGAATGCTTCCCTCCGCTTCAACCCAGACCCGTTCCACGCTTTCCTCCTTTGCCTTGGTCCGCTGTAGACGGGGTAATTCGGCTGCATTGCCGTTGCTCTCCGCTGCACAGAAATCCCGAACCGGACACAGCAAACAACCTGGATTGGCTTTGCGGCAAACCAATGCCCCCAATTCCATCATGGCTTCGTTGTGCGCTCCAGGCTGCTCAGGATTCAGCAGCGACTGGGCGACCGGTCCCAGCTGCTTACCGGCCTCTGCGCCATTTTTGAAGCTGCGCTCGTCCGCCGTCAACCGGGCACAAACCCGGATAACATTGCCGTCCACCACTGCGATTGGCTCGGCATGGTGAATGCTGGCAATCGCCGCAGCAGTATAGGGTCCGATGCCTGGAAGTTTCTGCCAGTCCCTTGCACATCCGGGATGTTCAGCCTCGGCAACAATCGCCTGTGCCAAGCGCTGTAAATTGCGGGCGCGCGAATAATAGCCAAGACCTTCCCAATGCTTGAGCACCGCCTCCGGGTCCGCCGCCGCAAGGGTCTCGAAATCCGGAAACCGCCGCGTCCAACGCTCAAAATACGGCAGGGCGGTATCAATTTGTGTTTGTTGGCACATCAATTCCGACACCACCGTGCGATAAACCGTGCGCTCAGTTCGCCAAGGTAAGGGCCGTCGGACACTTTCAAACCAATCCAGCAGCGCCTTGCGAAAGCGCAAAATGTTCGTGGGTTCAGAGAGTTGCATTTGCCAACGATTGAGCCTTGCGCTTGAGTTGAAGCCAATTCCAAACTGCTCCCCCACATATCATGCCAAAGAAAAACGACGACTCTCAGCCTAAGGGCATCAACATCTACACCATCAAACTGGGTGAAGCGGAGCTGGAAAAGCTCTCAAACATATGTGACAAGCGCTGCTACGGTTTTTACGATGTTGCGCACAGCCTATTTGCATTCAAAGCTCCCTATGAAGGCGTTAACATCGTCGCCTACAAAAGCGGTAAGGTGGTAATCCAGGGTAAAGGCACCGAGGCGTTCGTCCAGAACGTGCTCGAAGCAGAGGTAACCGGCACCCCCGAGCTGGGCTATGAGGAAGTCCACCATCCCGAATACTACGAACCGCATGCGGGTATCGACGAAGCCGGTAAGGGCGATCTCTTTGGCCCACTCGTTTCCTGCTGCGTGATCGCCGACGGCGATATGGTGCGCGAATGGCGCGCGGAGGGCATCCGCGACTCCAAAACCATCACCGACGCGAGCATTATGCGGATGGAAAAGATTATTCTCAAAACCAAAGGCGTGGTGGTACGCAAAACCTTTGCGAACATGAACCGCTATAACGAGCTGATGGCAAAACCCAACGCCAACCTGAACAAACTGCTGGCCTGGTACCACGCCCGTTCCATTGCTGCGGCATTGGAAGTGAGAAAAGTCGAATGGGGCCTGCTGGACCAATTCAGTAAACAGCCACTCACCCAGCAGCAACTCAAGAAGGACGGTATTGATTTTGACCTGCGAATGCGGACCAAAGCGGAATCCGACCCCGTCGTCGCCGCCGCGTCCATTTGTGCCCGTGCGGAATTCGTGCGCCAGCTGCAAAAAATTAGTAAGGATTTCGGTGAAGAACTGAAAAAAGGTGCCGGAGCTCCGGTCAAAAAACAGGCCCAGGAGCTCGTGCAAAAGCTGGGCGCCCACCGCCTGAAAGACTTCGCCAAGGTCCATTTCAAAACCGCGTATGAGGTGCTCGGTTTACCGGTCCCACAAAAACCAAGTTACTTCCGCCGCTAAAAGTTATTCCCAATGGCGCGCAGTCGTGCAAACCTCTGCCCACGCTGGCAATTCGATTGTGCGGCGATCGCCGGACAGGACTGGTTGGTCGGCGTGGACGAGGCCGGACGAGGCGCACTGGCGGGTCCGGTCGTAGCCGCTGCCGTTGCCGTCCGGGCAAGTTACTTCCAAGCCCTGCCGGAGGCCTTTGACCTGAACCTCATCCGCGACTCCAAGCAGATCCGCGAGGCTCAGCGCGAAGCGCTTTTCGAACAGGTCTGCACACTCACAGAGCAAGGGCTTGCCTTGCACGCTATCGGCGAAGGCAGCGTCGATGAAATCAACCGCCTCGATATCCTTGGAGCCACTTGTTTAGCGATGCGACGGGCAATTCAGCAGCTCCAGAAAATCGGATTGCCCCCCAGCGAGTTCGGCATCGATGAGCTTTTTCAGGAGTCTGGCAAGCGGGTGCGGATTCTGGTCGATGGCATCCACTTGAAACGCCTCAAGCTACCGCACGAGGGCGTCGTCAAGGGCGACGATCGCTCACACGTCATCGCCCTCGCCTCCATTCTTGCCAAAGTCAGCCGCGACCGCAAAATGCGGGATCTCGACCGGCACCATTCGCATTTCCTCTGGGCCCGCAACAAAGGTTACGGCTCTCGCGCCCATTGCGATGCGATTCGCTCTAAAGGTCCCAGCGAATGGCACCGTAAACAGTTTATCCACAAACTTATTCACAAATGACTGCCAACCCCAGACGTCCCTTTCTCGGCGTGCACTACACGACCTGCGCAACCTATGGACGTTTGTATAGAAATGACGAAGGCAATGCGTATGAAGGCCGCTGCCCACGCTGTGGTCATTTTTTTCGTGTCCGTATCGCTCCCGGAGGCGCCAGCACCCGCACCTGTCAGGCAAACTGTCCACCAAGTTATCACAATCGCTATCTGCGCTGAAGATATGGAGCTGATCGGGATCGAACCGACGACCTCGTCATTGCGAACGACGCGCTCTTCCAACTGAGCTACAGCCCCGTCAATCTGCAGAAAATTCAATCGTTCGCCTCAGCTTCGTCAAGAGTGTTTGAAGCTGGACGGGCGAGCAGTTCGCGCCCTTATGCTCACCATTCCTTTTGGACTCTCAGAAAGAGAGAGCGTCCACGAATGCTGTGGGTCGAAGTGTCGTAGTTGTCATTGAAGGCACCCACCGCAACCGGCGGTGCCCTATCGAAGAGATTATTGACTCCCAGACTCAGGGTCAGGTTACGGACCGGAGCCTGTCTACTGTCTCCAAAGGCATATTGTACCAAAGCATCCACAGTGGTCCATGACCCCACAGTTCTCGAATCGACGGTTTCCAGAAAGAAGGGATCATCCTCAAATGAATCCACGTGATTGAGCGTTCCCGAAAGCAACCAGTTTGAACGCTCAAAGGTAAACCGGTAGTAACCCTGATAACGGGGAATACTGCCGGGAGCAAAGTCGTCAGTGGAGGGATCCCGAAAACGTCCAACATAGTTTTGTGCAGGTGTTCCCGGAGCCGTAATGAGATCCCACTTCATAAAATAGTTAACCATCAACTCATGCCGAACCGATCCATCCAGAATCCCTGAATGGTCAAACCGGACAAACACTTCAAACCCCTGGATCTTATTCGCAGCGACATTGAAACGTTCGGCATCAACATGAACCATATTCCCACCAAGGCTTCCATCCGGGTTACGAAAGATACGATCCGCGAAAGGAGCATTCGGATCAAATTGAACATTCGTGGGGTCGGAGGCATCCGGATAATCAGGGCCCTGACCTTCGGCATTCAAATTAAGAATTAACTGCGTGGAATCACCAATAACATTCCGTCTATCTACATTGTAGTAATCAATAGATACAAACAGGCCTCTCAGGCGTTCGGGAGACCAGGCTCCGCCGAAAGACCAAGTTTCTGATTCCTCCGGTTGAAGATCCACATTCCCGGAGACATTAACCATCGTCTGGAAAAGCCCCGGAGAATAACCTAGAGGATCCACTACCGTCGGGAATTCCGTTCCGCCGGCGCTGAATATCTCAATCGGAGTCGGCGCACGAAAGGCTGTACTGTAATTCAAACGTAGGGTCCAGTCTCGTGATGGCTGATAGCGCAGGCCCAACTTACTGTCGGTTGATCGAAAACGCGGTTCAGCCGGGGATCCTGTAGCAGGATCCTCTCCCTCGTAGCGGAAACGCTCATGCCGAATTCCGGCATTCAGATCCATCGCATAGATCCCAACCCGACGATTGGCTTCCCCAATCAAAGGCACGCGGGTTTCAGCAAAACCGGAGCGTATCGAACGGCCGGCATAAAAAGGGAACAACTGATTAAAGCCCAGCGCTCTTCCCTCTTGAACTTTCAGATCGGGCTCAACTCCACTGTCCTCTTCCCTGTATTCAACTCCTATGACCACATCTACTTCCCCACCGGTTATTTCAAACACAGGACCGTCCACTTTAAAATCCCATACCCGAAGGACCGAGTCGTAATGATCCCGTGCAGTCCCCTCAACACTTTGAAGTGACCGGGCATTATCCCAGCTGTACGACTGCCCGTTAATCTCAACCGATCCGGTCGAAAAGGCGCGGGCATAAGGATTAAAGGCACCGCTATTCACTATGGGAATCAACGCATTCAGCTCAGGAAAGCCTGACATGCTATTGTGCCCTTTTGCCCGATTGTAGAGAAAAGCACCTTCCCAGCTGAATCGATCGATCTGTCCTCGCAAGCCCGTAACCGTACGCAGGGAGTTAAAGCGGAAGGTATCGTTTCTCGGGCCAAGCTCTACAGTTCTGTAGACCGGATAGGGCACGGCATCGGCATTCAGCAGAGCCGTATACGGGCTGTCAAAAGGAACCCCAAAGGGCGCTGCAGCATAGCCATTGAATTGCTGGATATCTGACAACAAAAAATCACCGAAGAAGGATAGGTTCTCATTCAGTTTCGCCCCTAAACTTGTATACAGGGAATAGCGCTCCTGCCCTGGGATGGCCGGCGTCATTTCGCGGTAATTGTAAAGGTCTTCATTGTAATCGAATGGTCTGTAATCGTCGAGAGACTGAGGGTAGTCCACCCCATCTACCAGAATCCCGTGGCCAAAGCCTGAGATCCCCGGATTAAAGAAGTAGGCCGTTCCGGAAAGACTGGGATCTCCCAGATTGCCTCCGCCAAAGGCACGGAGGTCTGCCGATCGCGAAAGCTCCCTGTCACGGGCATAGATTGTTCCTCTCCGGTAATACTCTCCTGCAATCGCGATACGCAGCGCACCGGTTTGCATGCCCGTCAGAAAACCCGCTTGGTAGACATTCGAGTCTCGCTTTGAGGTGTTACCGTAGAGCAGATGCGTCCGAGTGGCGCTGGGTGAGTCATCGAACTGAAAGTCAACCGCTCCGGCAAGAGCGTCCGCTCCATAAGTTGCCGCGGCGCCGGCCTGCAATACATGCACCGCCTGTAGTCCGGAGAGCGGTATCTGATTCACGTCGGAAAAAGATCCGGCACGGCGCCCGTTTATAAGTACCAGCGTTGAAGATGGGCCCATCCCACGCAAATTGATGCCCGCTGCTCCGGTTCCAGCATTGCTGTCATTCTCCGTAGCCGTTGCCCCTGCCAGCGCCGGCAGCTTGCGCAGCCCCTCGATCGGGGTCTGTGCGCCAAACAGGTTCAGGTCGTCCGCCGTTATCAGTGTCACGGGCGCAAAACGCTCATCCATGGCTAAGGGCAGATGCGAGCCCACAACGCGCACCGGCTCCAATTCAAATACTGTTTCAGCGGACAATCGGTCCAGGCCCAACACAGTGCAGAGAGCAAGAGTGGAGAAGGCGCCAAGCACACGAGCTCCTTTAAGTCGATTCAGCAGATAATTCATTTCGGGTAGCAGGCAAATCGTTAACAGTCTAAAGCACGGATCCAAACGGTTTTAACAACAGATGTCGAAAAATTACACACGCTTTCACAGCTGACCCATTTTATAAGTTTAACTTGACCGTCCAAGCCTTCATGTTAGCATAACTTATGCTTATTCAGGCATCCTCGGCTATACGAATTCATCCTCATCCCATGGACCTCCAAACAAACTACCTCGGTTTAAACCTCCCCAACCCATTTATCGTCGGAGCTTCTCCATTGGTTTACGATGTGGAAACCGCAATGCGCCTTGAAGACGCAGGTGCTGCTGCCATCGTAATGCATTCCTTGTTCGAGGAGCAGATGCTTCGCGGCCAGATCCGCGGGTTTCCGGATTCCGAAGGAACCGAAATTTATTTAGCGGATGAGGCGCGGGAATTTCCGCTGCACGCCGATGCTTACATCGAGCACCTGGGACACCTTAAGGAGCGCCTTTCAATACCCGTTATTGCTTCCCTCAACGGATTGTCCGAAGGGACTTGGACAGAATACGCGAGGCTTTGCGCCGATGTGGGAGCGGATGCCATTGAGCTGAACTTTTTCTTTTTCCCTGCAGACATGTATGAATCCAGTACGGATATGGAAGAGCGCGCCCTTTATCTGATTCGGGCGATTGTCCAGCACACATCAGTTCCCCTGAGCCTGAAGCTCAGCCCCTTCTTCACCAGCCTGCCCAACTTTCTCAGACGCGCCGAAGGGGCCGGTGCGCAGGGCGCAGTGCTCTTCAACCGGTTCTTTCAACCCCAACTGGATCTGTCAGGCCCCTCATGGAAACCCGAAATTGGCACCTCATCTCCCGACGAGCTTCACTTGCGGTTGAACTGGATGGCCACACTCTATGGCCGCAGTCAGCTGGACTTTGCGCTGAGCGGCGGCATCCACAGTCACCTGGATGCCGTTCGGGCCATTATGGCCGGAGCGGATGCCATTCAGGTCGTCACCCGCATTCTCCGCGAAGGACCCGAAAGCCTCTATACATTGCTGGCCGATGTCCGCCTATGGATGGAAGCAAACCTGTACGAGGATATCGGTCAGCTGCGGGGGGTGGCCAGCTTCCTAAATGTCGATCATCCGCAAGCGCACGCCCGTGCCAGCTATTTTCAGCTTCTTAAAAACTGGAAGCCCTGAGTGGCTCTCTGCCTCAGCTATTCAAGGAGACAAGGAACTGGATATTCGTCGTCGTCTTTTTGATGCGACTTATGAGCATTTCCATCGCATCGGTCGGTGGTACGCCCTTCATGGCTCGCCGCAATCCGTAGACCTTCTGCATCTCGTCCGGGTGGTAAAGCAGCTCTTCCTTGCGGGTGCCACTTTTGGCCATTTCAATGGCCGGGAAGATGCGCTTGTCGGACAGGGCACGGTCCAAGTGTAATTCCATGTTCCCCGTTCCCTTGAACTCCTCAAAGATCACTTCGTCCATGCGGCTACCGGTTTCCACCAGTGCGGTTCCGATAATGGTCAGGGATCCGCCCTCCTCGATATTGCGGGCACTGCCAAAGAAACGTTTGGGTTTCTGCAGGGCATTCGCCTCAACACCACCAGAAAGAATCTTTCCACTGTTGGACGCCAGCGCATTATAGGCGCGGGCCAGGCGGGTAATTGAGTCCAACAGGATGATAACATCCCTGCCTGCCTCAACCATGCGCCGCGCCTTCTCAATCACCATTTCGGCACAGTGCACATGATTTTCCGGCGACTCGTCAAAAGTAGAGGCGATAACCTCACCCGAAGTAATCTGGCGACTGAAATCCGTAACTTCTTCAGGGCGCTCATCGATCAGGAGTACAATCAGGTGGGCTCCCGGCTTGTTAATCGCAATCGCATTGGCAATGGACTGCTGCAGAATGGTCTTGCCGGTGCGAGGAGGTGCAACGATCAACCCACGTTGGCCAAGTCCCACCGGCGTCAACAGGTCAACCGTCCGCATCGCGATGTTGTCCCACTTCACCTTGGGCTCGGTCTCGAGAATTATACGCTCTGTTGGGTAATAGGGGATCAGGTCTTCAAAAGGTGTCACCGCCAGATTTTCCTCTGGGGCCTTGCCCATGATGCTGCGAATATCAACTACATAAGGGCAGGTCTCTTCATCCGCATCCACGTCCTGCAAAAACTCTGTCGCCGGGAACAGTGCGCTCAACGCTTTCTCCGCAAGCTCCTCTTCAACACGATCCGGAATGGGATCCAGCCCATCTTCTTCGTTAATGCCGGCAGCCTTGAGCTGATCCAAAGCATCATCCGGCAGGGACTTGCGCTTGGCGTGCAGTTGGACCTCCAGAATGGTGCCACGCTTGAGGCCGAAACGGCGCATAAAGGGTTTGGCAATAAAAGCTGAGTTCGGTCGAACCCTGTAGTGCTGGCTAGTATATACAAGCAGCCCGTCACCTTCTTCCGTCACTTCCACGATGCCTTCGGCAAAAATCGCCCGGCGTGCCGACTGGGCGGCTTCGAGGATCGCATCGATCACTTGATTGCGGGCCGGGGCCGATTGAGTATAGCGGATCCCAAAGGCCTCAGCCGCGTAGCTAATCAGCTCCGGGTGTTTCATTTGCAGGAGCGCATTGAATGAAACGGGCTCTCCTTCTCCGGCAGCCAAATTCTTCGCCAAGTCCTTGAGCGAGGCCTCATCCCGAAACAGGCGCAGGCCGTAGAGATCCCCAGTTTCGATCTCCGCATCGACCTCGCTCTCCTGAGAACGCTCCCGGCGACGTCCATCACGACGCCCTTTGCGGTCTTTTTTGTTCCGCTTGCGGTTGTTGTCGTTGGGCTTATTCGAACGGTCGTTCGGCTTGTTGGGCCCCTGGCCGCCCTGGTGCTGCGGCCGGTTCCGGTCTGGCGAAAACGGTTTTTGCTTAAACTTTGGGCGATTGCCACCGCCACCATTGCCACCACCATGCTGAGCTTGATGGGGTCTGTTCGATCGGTCCTGCTTGTCCTGCCGGTCCTGCTTGTGTCC
>JBJHBN010000056.1:0-9391 GCA_050485505.1 Opitutales bacterium
AGGAATGCGTTGGCTTGGCTTCCGCGTTCGGGGGCGACGGGTCTTTCAGAATTGCTGCAATGCATCCAAAAAGGCAGCGGGCGCTTCCATATGGAGGCAATGCGAGCAATTGGGGACGATCAGGTGACGGGAGTTTGGCAGTCCTTGTTGCAGTCTCTTGGCGAGGGCGACGTAGTTGGCATCACGCTCGCCGGAGAGGAGCAGGGTAGGCTGATGGATCTTTGACAATTGGTCCCAGAGTGCGGGAACTAGACCGGGCGAGAGGGACTGGATGGCATGTGCCAATCCGGTTGGGGACTGGCGCCGACGACGTTGTCGCCAAAACTCCAGGGTCGCGGAGGGCATTTTTTCCTGTGCGGCGATGACGGGTTGTTGCTCCCAGGCGTTGGCGAAGGACTCGAGTCCCTTGCTGAGAATAAGTTGTGCCCAGTCTGCGTCCCGTCTGCGGCGGTCGGCGCGGGCGTTTGCCGACTCAACGCCGGCTGTGCCGCTGATCAGGATCAGGCGTTCAAAGAGATCGGGGTAGCGTCGGGCGGCGTGCAAGGCGAGGCGAGCGCCCATGGAATAGCCGACCAATACGCGTGTGTGACCTGGGAAGGCCAGAGCCGCGCGGCGCAGTCCTTCCAGTTGCCAGTTAAGGCCGTAGATTTCGCCAACCTCCGGTGCACTGCTTGCCCCATGTCCGAGCCAGTCGATAGAGATCCAGTTGCGGTCGAAATCGCCATTTTTGGTACGCAAAAAATCACAATCTTCACCGGATCCGGCAAAGCCATGGAGGTAAAAATAGAGCGGAGCCCCGGGCTCAAAATCCTGCCAGATTCTGCCTGCGAATCGCAGCCACCCCAAATCAACGTGGAATGGACCGGCGGTCGGCATTGGAAATCAGGCTTCGATACTGGCTTTGAGGATCTTCTGCTCCTCGACCGGCTTGTCACCGGCACCTACCTTGCACTGCTCGATTTTTTCGACGACGTCGTAGCCTTCGATCACTTCGCCGAAGATGGTGTGCCGACCGTCGAGCCAGGGAGTAAGCGCGGTGGTGATGAAGAACTGGCTGCCGTTGGTGTGTGGACCCGCATTGGCCATGGCCAGCAAGCCCTTTTTGGTGAAGCTCAGCTTCGAGTCGAATTCGTCTTCAAAAGGACGACCCCAGAGGGATTCGCCACCCCGTCCGGTACCGGTCGGGTCTCCACCCTGGATCATGAAATCCTCGATAACCCGGTGGAAAATGATGCCGTTGTAGTAGCCCTTTTCGATCAGGCCACGGAAGTTTTCCACGGTTTTCGGAGCCGACTCCGGAAAAAGCCGGAATTTAATCTGGCCTTGATTGGTCTCGAAAACTGCACACACTGTTTCTGCGTTACTCATAATAGGGTGCTCAAGTGGTCATCATCGGATGGCAAAGTCAAGGGCGCAAATAGCTGTCCCTCCGCAATTCTGGCATAATATGAGCGTCAGGTTCAGTGGAGTTAGCTTATTCTTGCAATGACTTTAGCTTTCTTCCTACTAGCCAACTCTTTTATGTCTCATTCCGTCGAAAATAGAACCATGTATAACCATTCAAAGCGTGCGCAGGGCCTTTATGACCCCTCATTCGAACACGACGCCTGTGGCGTTGGTTTTATCGCCAACATTCACGGAAAAGCCAGTTACGAGATTCTGGACGGGGCCGTGACGGGGCTGAAGAATCTGGCCCACCGAGGGGCGATCGATGCGGATGCGGTGACGGGAGACGGTGCCGGGATCATGACACAGATTCCGTATGCATTGATTCGCGATTTTTTGCAGGAGCAGGGCATTGCTGCGCCCAAGGACGCGGATTTGGCGCTTGGCATGTTCTTTATGCCCCTGAATCAGCCGGAGGCACAGGAAAAGTGCAAAGCGGCGGTTGAAGCGGCGGTTGAGGCTGAAGGTTTGCAATTCATCGCCTGGCGTCCGGTCCCGATCGACCACAGTTGCCTTGGCCGGAAGGCAGAGAATACCCGCCCTGAGATTTTACAGGCTGTAATCGCCCGCGACGCGGAGATAACGGACGAGGCCTTTGCGCGGCGCCTTTTGCTGGTACAGAAGGTCTGCACTCGCCTTGCCGCACAGGAAGTGCCGGACTTCTACGTGGTCAGTCTCTCGCACAAGACGGTGACCTACAAAGGGCTGCTGAATGCGCCCCAGGTGCGTAAGTTTTTTGTCGATTTCAAGTCGAAGGATTACGTCACTTCTTTTGCCATCTTTCACCAGCGGTTCGCAACCAATACCTTCCCGGATTGGGCCAAGGCCCAGCCGTTCCGTGTGCTCGCGCACAACGGCGAGATCAATACCATCCGGGGTAATCGCAACAACATGCACGCCCGTGAGGCTTCCAGTTCCTATGGGGTCTGGGGCGACCGCTACAAGGATCTGATGCCGATGCTGCAGGAGGTTATGTCGGACAGTGCCAGCTTCGACAATTGCCTGCAGTTGATGACCGTGGGCGGACGATTCATTGCCGGTGGGGTGGAAATTATGCTGCCTGCAGCCTGGGAGTTGAAGCGCAACATCCCGCAGGAGCTGCGCGACTTTTACCGCTACCATGCTTTGATGATGGAGCCTTGGGATGGGCCTGCAGCCATTGTCTACAGTGACGGTCGCTATGTCGGCGCTTCCCTTGACCGCAACGGCCTGAGGCCGGCGCGCTATAAGGTCTACGAAGACGGCACGGTGATACTCGCCTCTGAAATCGGCTTGATTCCGCACAAGGGTAAAGTCCTGCAGACGGGACGGCTGGGGCCCGCAAAAATGCTGCTTGTCGACATGCAGGAGCACAAGCTCTACAACGACGAACAGCTCAAGAGTCAGCTATCCAGGGCCTTTGACTACGGCACCTGGTGTAAGGAATCGATCGTCAAGCTCGATGAGTTGGTGAAGGAACCGGGGCAGCGGAAAAAGGCGACTGTGTCCACAACGGCAGTGCCTTCGCTGCGGATGGTACATGGCTACGACCTGGACGAAGAGGAAGTGGTTCTGCGGCCGATGATCGAAAGCGGCAAAGAGCCGATAGCGTCGATGGGTGATGATACGCCTTTGGCGGTGTTCTCGCGTCGGCCACGCTTGATCTATAGTTATTTTAAGCAGCTCTTCGCGCAGGTGACCAATCCCGCGATCGATTCGCTGCGCGAGCGTTCGGTGATGTCTTTGAAGGGCTTCATTGGTGGACGCTTGGGCTTGTTCAATAACCTTGTTCCCGATCAGCAGTATCTCGAGATGGATTCGCCGATTCTGCTCGACGAGGAATACGAGGCGCTGCTGAAGGTTGAATTCCTCAAGAAGCGTACTTTGAAGTTGGACACGGTTTTCCCCGTGAAGGAAGGCCCGGCCGGGCTCGAAAAGGCGCTTTTGCAGCTGCGCGAAACCGTGCGCAAAAAAGTCAAGGACCGTTCCAACCGCCTGATCGTTTTGTCCGACCGCAAAACCGACGCCGCACACGCTCCGATCCCGATGCTGCTGGCCGTCGGCGCGGTGCACTCGGAGTTGGTCGAACGGGGCCAGCGCATTCACTGTGATATCCTGTGTGAAAGTGCCGAAGTGCGGGATGTTCATCAGGTGGTGTGCACGCTCGGATTCGGAGCCAATGCGATCTATCCATACTTTGTCCTGGACCTGATCCGTTCGTTCGTTGCCGAAACAGCGGACAAGGGAGAAGAAGGCAAAGCGCCTTTGACGCTCGATGCTGCCCTCGGCAACTACCGCAAGGCCATCGACGCAGGCATTCTCAAGGTGATGTCCAAGATGGGTATCAGCACGCTCTTCAGCTATCAAGGTGCCCGTATTTTTGAGGCTCTGGGCATTGATAACCGGGTCATGGATGAATGTTTTCCCGGTACGCCGTCGCCGATCGGCGGTATGAGCTATGTGGACCTGGCCGAGGAAACTTTGCGCCGCCACAGTGGGGCTTATCCCGAATCGGGTTCTCCCGAGCTCTGGCACGAAGGCAACCTGGTGGTTAATAAGAAGGGCGGGGAATACCACGCCTGGAGTTCGAAGGTTGTTTCGGGCATGAATTCCTTTATTCGCAAGGGCGGCGACTACAAGGCCTATCAGCCTTATCGCGATGCCAGCGATACGCATTTGCCGGTGACCATTAAGGATTTGATGCGGCTGGATTTCAAAAAGGGTGTCAGCGTGCCCCTGGATGAGGTTGAACCGATTGAAGACATTCGTCGCCGTTTCACCACCGCTGGTATGTCTCTTGGGGCCATTTCTCCTGAAATGCACGAAACCTTGGCTATCGCTATGAACCGGATCGGCGGGAAGTCGAATTCCGGTGAGGGTGGCGAGGATCCGAAGCGTTTTCGTCCTTATGAAAATGGAGACAACGCCAACAGTGCTATCAAGCAGGTGGCCAGTGGTCGCTTCGGCGTGACAGCGGAATACCTTGCGAATTCCAGAGAGATCGAAATCAAGGTCGCCCAAGGCGCCAAGCCCGGAGAGGGCGGACAATTGATGGGCTGGAAAGTAAGCCCACTTATCGCCAAGCTGCGTTACAGTGTTCCCGGAGTCACCTTGATTTCGCCGCCGCCGCACCACGATATTTATTCCATCGAGGATCTGGCCCAGTTGATTTTCGACCTCAAGGAAGTCAATCCCCGTGCCAAGGTAACGGTGAAGCTGGTATCCTGCTCCGGGGTCGGTACCGTCGCCGCCGGCGTTGCCAAGGCCTATGCCGATGTTATTCTGATCTCGGGCCACGATGGGGGCACTGGTGCGTCGCCGATCTCCTCGATCAAACACGCTGGATCGCCCTGGGAAATTGGCCTCTCAGAGGCGCATCAGGTGTTGATGATCAACGACCTTCGCAGTCGGGTTACTTTGCGCACGGACGGTGGCATGAAGACCGGTCGCGACATCGTTTTGGCAACCTTGCTGGGTGCGGAGGAATACAATTTCGGCACCTCGGCCCTGATCGCCGGTGGATGCGCGATGTTCCGGATTTGCCACCTGAACACCTGCCCGGTCGGCGTTGCGACTCAGCGCGAGGACCTGCGGGCCAAATTCCGCGGCAAGCCGGAATACATCATCAACTATTTCAATGCCATTGCCCAGGATGTGCGCTTACTGATGAGCAAGCTCGGTTTCCGCACCATCGATGAAATGGTCGGGCGCACGGACCATGTCCGTCAACTCAGCGATCCGCACAACAAGAAGACGGCATTTGTCGATTTCAGTCGTATCCTGCACGCTGTCGATCCCAGCTGGGAACAGCCGCGAATTCATACCCGTGAGCGAAATGACCGCTTTGGAAATGAAGGTAACCTTGACGACAATGTTCTGCAGGATGCCAAGGAGACCATCGCACACAAAAAGCCGGTATTTGAAGCCAAGTTCAAAATCGGCAACACCTGCCGCAATGTTGGTACCAAGATTTCCGGTGAAATCGCCTACCTGCACGGGAACCAGGGTATGGCGCCCGGAACACTGCGCCTGCAGCTCAAAGGCAGCGCTGGGCAGGGCTTTGGAACCTTTCTGGTTCAGGGTGTTCGTCTGCACCTTATCGGTGAGGCCAACGACTACGTTGGCAAAGGCATGGCCGGAGGCGAGATCATTGTTCACCCCGACACCGACGGTGGGTTCAACTGGCACGAGAATACGATTATCGGCAACACCTGTCTCTACGGCGCGACCGGTGGTTACCTGTTCGCCGCGGGCGAAGCGGGTGAGCGCTTTGCGGTTCGCAATTCCGGTGCAACCACGGTGATCGAAGGTATGGGCGACCACGGTTGCGAATACATGACTGGAGGAACCGTTGTAAGCCTGGACCGCGTTGGCGAGAACTTCGGCGCTGGTATGAGTGGCGGCGTAGCTTTCGTTTACGATCCGGCAAATGAGCTTGAACGTTTCGTAAACATGGAAATGGTTTCGATCGCGCGGCTTGATGATCACTCAGAGATCATTTCACTGCGCAAGTTAATTGAAACCCATCTCAAGCTGACCGGCAGCCCTCGGGCTGCTGATATCCTGAAAGATTGGGGCAAGGCATTGAACCACTTCCAGCGTGTGGCTCCGAACACCGCGCCGGAGGTCGATCGCCCAGTCTATGCATTTGACAACGGTCTCCAGCAGATCAGCGTCTGATATTCCTGTTTGGAAAACACACCATGAGCAATCCAACATTCCAACTCCCCGACAATGCACCTTTTCGTCATGAGCAGAAGGTTGCACTAGGGGCCCTTCTTCCAACTTTGAGCGCCCAGCAGGCGTCCTGGTTGAGCGGTTATTTTGCCGCCGTTGCCCAGGCTTCCGGGGATGCCGTACCGGCGGCGGTGGCCGCTCCGGCCGCACCCGCTGCTCCGAAACCGAGCGTTCCCTTGACGATTCTTTATGGTTCGGAGTCGGGTAATTCCGAAGCCTGCGCTCAGGAAGTATTAAAGGAAGCGACCACTGCCGGATTCAAGGCAGAGGCCATCGACATGGGCGATTACAATCGCGAAAAACTGGCCAAGGAAAAGCATTTGCTGGTTGTCGTCAGCACCTGGGGCGAGGGTGATCCGCCGGAAAACGCAACCGATTTTCACGAGTTTGTGATGAGCGATGCTGCGCCAAAACTGGACGGACTTAAGTTTTCGGTCTGTGCTTTGGGCGATACCAGCTACGCGGACTTCTGTGAGTGCGGCAAACAGTTCGACAAGCGTTTTGAAGAGCTGGGAGGTACGCGAATCCTTGATCGCGTTGACTGCGATGTGGATTACGAAACGCCTTTTCAGGAGTGGCTCAAGGCAGCGATGCCGAAGATGGTCGAGGTTTCTGGAGTTAAGGAAGCAATGGCCGAAGCCGAGGCCGCCGCAGCGGCTGCGACGCCTGCCGTTTCGGTCGTTTCTGAAGGCCTGCCGACCGTTCCCACAGTGGAGCCATACGGCAAGAAAAACCCTTTCCAATCGGAGCTGAAGAATCGCATCTTGCTCAATGGTCGGGGTTCCGCGAAAGAAACCTACCACCTCGAATTCTCGCTCGAAGGATCCGGCCTCAGCTACAAACCCGGTGATGTGCTAGGTATGTTCCCAACCAATTGTGAAGACGTGGTTGAGGATGTGGCACGGTCTGCCGGTTTCCGTGGCGATGAGATTCGCGAGGACGAAAGCGGCGAGGTTCGCTCAATCCTTGAGATTCTGGAAACGGACTACGACATCACGACGTTGAATGCCAACCTATTGAAGAAGTATCAGCCAACGGCTAAGTCCAAGGCGCTCGACGATCTGCTGAAGCCCGATCACAAGGATAAGTTATCGGCTTACCTGCATGGGCGTGAATTGCGCGACATGTTTGCCGATTTCCCGCCGGCCGATGTGTTGTCTATGGACCAGTTCCTGGGGCTTCTGCGCAAAATGCCGCCGCGTTTGTATTCGATTGCCTCAAGCATCAAGGCCCATCCAGACGAAGTGCACCTCACTGTGGGTGTTGTGCGTTATGAGACCCACGGCATCAGCCGCAAGGGCGTTTGCTCCTCCTATATGGCGGAGCGTCTGGAGGTTGGCGATACGGCACCGATCTACCTGCACCACAACAAGAATTTCTTCCTGCCTGAGGATCCCAATACCCGCACAATCATGGTCGGGCCGGGCACAGGTATCGCACCTTTCCGCGCATTCATCGAAGAACGTGCGGCGATCGGGGCGAAGGGTGATAACTGGTTGTTCTTTGGAGACCAGCACTTCAACAGCGACTTCCTCTATCAGCTGGAATGGCAGGACTACATGAAAAAAGGTATCCTGTCCCGATTGGATGTCGCCTTCTCGCGCGACACCGATGAGAAGGTGTATGTCCAGCACCGCATGAAGGAGCAGGCAAAGGACCTCTACGCCTGGCTCGAAGAGGGTGCCTACTTCTACGTCTGCGGTGACGCCAGCCGTATGGCCAAGGATGTGCATGAGGCCCTGATCGAGGTCTATCAGACCCAGGGCGGTTTGTCCCGCGAGGCGGCAGAGGATAAGGTCAAACAGTTGCAGAAAGACAAGCGCTACCAGCGCGACGTTTACTGAGTGAATAGCTATGCATAGGGAACTGGCAGCGGTAGTCCACGAACTGAAGCGTTTGCGGCGGCAGGGCGTGGATGCCATTCCGGTTTCCGAAGAAACTTTGGCGATGCTGCGCAAGCGCTTTCCCATCCGCCCACGCGCGGAGCGCAGTCCGGAGACTGAGGGCGCTCCATCTTCAGTAGCCGGTTCAGGCCTTCCTGCCGCCACGGCCAAACCCAGGCCAAGTGTTGTCAAAACAAAGGCGCCTGAGCCGCAGACACCCCCACCTCCGGCAGTGACCCTGGTGGACGGCGACAAACAGTCGCAATGGGAATCGCTGAAGGAACAGGTGTTGGGCGATGCCTTTTGTCGCGGGCAGTTGAAACCAGGAAAGAACCTTGTTTTTGGCGTAGGATCGCTGGATGCCGATATCTTCTTTTGCGGCGAAGCCCCCGGAGCCGAAGAGGAGGAACAATCAGAGCCCTTCGTTGGCCCCGCCGGCAAATTGTTGACGAAGATCATTCAAGCCATGGGCCTGAGCCGGGAAGAGGTTTATATCGGCAACATCATGAACTTCCGCCCGCCCCTGCCGAGCCCTGTGGGCAATCGGCCGCCAACCCCCGAGGAGATGGCATACTGCCTGCCTTACCTGAAGGCCCAGTTGGCTATAGTGAAGCCAAAGGTTGTTGTTGCTTTGGGCAAGACGGCCGTTGACGGCCTGCTCGGCCCAGACCCTAAACGCCGCATGGGTCAGGTCCGGGGCCAGTGGCAGAGTTTTGAAGACATTCCGCTGATGGCCACTTATCACCCCAGCTACCTATTGCGAAATGAGTCCATGAAAGCCAAACGCATGGTATGGGAAGATATGCTGCTGGTAATGGAGAAAGTCGGTTTACCCATTTCTGAAAAGCAACAAGGGTATTTCAAGTAGGCGTAGCGGTCCCTGCTGCGCAGAGCCGCAACAGGCTGGGACTTGGAAATTCCGCGCCCTCGGGACGAGCGCGCCTACTCGACGGCTAACAGAATGGGATACGGTGAATCCGGAATATGGACTTCCTGGAAGGGTAGTCCGTAGGTTGTTTCCAGAATTTTTGGTTCCAAGACTTTTGATGCCTCTCCCTCGGCTATGCACTGGCCATCGCGAAGCAGGACACAGTAATCAGCGTAGCGGCGGGCCAGGTTGATCAGCAGGGTGCGGGCATCCAGTTCCCGCAGACCCACGGTTTTGCCTTGTTGTTGCAACCGCAACGGGGTGGTGAAATGAAGTTCCACCGCGTCACCCAGGAAGGGGATGGGTGCTGGCAGCGTGTCGTGCTGGCGCACCCGGCCACCGGGCAGGTAGATGGGCTCGTCGTCGCCCTCGGCGTGAACACTCACCAGCTGGCAGCGGCTGCGGCTTTTGTCGAGGC
>JBJHBN010000057.1:0-9204 GCA_050485505.1 Opitutales bacterium
CCATCTGCCGGACCACTCGCTCCCGCTGTTCGGCATCGCTCAAGTCGACACCTTCCAGCATGTCGGCCAAACTTTCGGCATTTCCTGCCGAACCGGGCTGAAATTGGAGGGGTTGTTCGGAATGTTCCTGGTCTGCGGCCGTATCGGAAAGCGAGTCAAGTGCCTCCGGTTGGATAGGCGTTGAAATCGGCTCCTCCATTGAAGCTGGACGATCTCCTTCTATGAATTCCCCCGTCTCACCCTCCTGGAGACTGCGTTCATCCGGGTAGTTAAGAAAGACTGCGAGAAATAGGAGGATAAGCGCAGCAACAGAGACTGCTACTTTTATGTGGCCGGATTTCATCAAAGTTATTGGGTTCAGGAGTCCGGTGTTCGCTCCAGAAATGCCTTCAAATCTTCGGCAATTTTAGGTCCGATACCGGGAACTTTAATAAGTTCAGAAATGGGTGCTTTGCGAATTGCGTTCAAGGTTTTGAAGTGTTTCAGAAGCTTTTCGCGTTTTTTTGATCCTAATCCCTTGAAATCATCGAGAACGGATTCCCGAATGCGCGCCCGCCGCAGCTCCGCATTGTAGGCATTTGCGAAGCGGTGGGCTTCGTCGCGAATGCGTTGCAGGAGTAAACGGCCCTCATCGTTGTGGGCCAGCTGCAAGGGTTCCCGGCGGTCGCTGAAAAAAATAGTTTCTTCCTGTTTGGCGAGTCCTATCAGGGCAGGCGGTACCAAGTCCGCCAGCATGAAGGCCTTGCGTGCGGCTCCGACCTGGCCCATGCCGCCGTCGATCACCACCAGGTCGGGGAAAGGACGACCTTCGTCTTTCAAGCGCCGGTAGCGGCGGCTGACCACCTCTTCCATAGCGCGGTAGTCGTCATTGCCTACAAAGCTGCGAATGCGGTATCGGCGATAGCTTGAACGGTCGGGTTTGCCTTCGACAAAGCGTACCATGCTGGCGACGCAGAAGGAGCCAGAAATATGCGAGATGTCAAAACACTCCATGGTCCAAGGGGGACTCTTGGTTTCCAGCGCTTCACCCAGCTTGAGGACGGCCTGTTCGTGGCGTTGGTAGCGGGCTGGCGAGCGTACAAACTTGCGGGTTTTTTCAATGGTGTGGCGCAGGGCTTTGAGCAAATCCCGCAGTTCCGCCGCCCGCTCATACTCCATGGCTTCCGCTGCCTGAGTCATTTCCTCTTCAACATCCTTCACCCATTCGCGCGATTTGCCATCGAGAAACACGCAGGCCGCGTCCACCCGCTCACGGTAGGTTTCTTCGCTGACCTCATTGGCATGACCATAGATTTCGGCCCGGGCGTCGTCATACAAGCGCCAGCGCCCGTCATCCAGTCGCTGGGGGCTGCTGTCGCTAAGGAGAATTCCATAGCGGCTCCGCAGCTCTGCCAGTGTGCGCCGAAGCAGCTGACTGTGTACGAAGGGACCGTAATAGAGTGAGCGTTCGTCGCCACGAAAGCGCACCAGGCGGAAGCGGGGCATCGGCTGTTCGACGTCAACCCTGACCAGAAAAAACTGCTTATCGTCCGTGAAGAGTGTATTGTAGCGCGGCTTCCATTCTTTGATCATGCGGCCTTCCAACAGCAAGGCTTCGCTTTCGTGCTTTACCGTGATGACTTCCAGATCGTGGACCATATCCATCATCAACGCAACTTTGGGGCGCTCGGCCCGCAGGCGTTTGGATGATTGGAAATAGGATGCCACACGTTTACGCAGATTTTTGGCCTTGCCGACGTAAAGAATTGACCCCAATCGGTCCTTCATCATGTAAACACCCGGCTCCTGAGGCAGGTGCCGAATCTTTGCTTTCAGATTAGTCGGGTCTGGCGCTGGCATAATTGGGTAAAGGTGACTATATTGACCGCATTATTCAAGTTAGCTCAATCCATGCGACATCATAAGACAGTCGAATTCATAGCAATCGGTGATGAACTGCTCATCGGACTGCGTGGCAACGGTCATTTGACCTTTATTGGCGAGCAGCTGGCGCGACGCGGTCTGCGTTTGAGTGCGGCGGGGGAAGTGCCGGATCATCCCGAGACCATTCGCAGGGCTTTTAGCGAGGCATGGAGTCGGGCGGATTTGGTCCTTGTGAGTGGCGGTCTGGGTCCAACCTCCGATGACCTGACCTGCGAAGTGGTTGCCTCTGCCCTGGGTAGAAGCGTGGAGCACCATGCCGGAGTGGAATCGGATATTCGCGAGTTTTTCAAGGTGCGTAATCGTGTGCCTACGGCGAACAACTTCAAACAGTGTTCCATCATCGCGGGTGCCGAGCCGCTGCGTAATCCTAATGGGACCGCTCCAGGCCAGTGGTACTCGGACGGCGAAGGCAGGATCGCAGTGCTGTTGCCGGGCCCACCCAATGAGCTGAATCCAATGTTCCTGGACCAAGTAATGCCGAGGCTGGAGAGTTTGGGTTGGGTCGAAACGGGCAGCAACGAAGTTGAGTTTCGTAGCATGGGAATGGGCGAAAGTCTTGTCGCTGAGAGGCTGGAGCCATTGATCGAACCGCACAAGGGTTTGGTACAGATTGCCTACTGTGCGCACGCTGGAGTGATCGATGTGCGCTTGAATGCCATTGAGGAAAGTTTCCGGCCAGAGCAGTTGCGAACACTCGCGGAGAATTGCCGCGAGGCCCTGGGAGAGGCATTTCTGGGATACGGTCAACCGGATGCCGCTGAACTGATTCTTAATCAGCTGCGTTCCAACGGACAGACCTTGGCGACAGCGGAGTCTTGCACAGGAGGTCTGCTTTCCAGCCGATTCACGGATATCACCGGTGCCTCGAAAGTTTTTATGGGCGGTTTGGTCTGCTATCGAAACGAGGCCAAAGAGAGCATGCTTGACTTGCCGGGTTGCCTGCTCGAACAGCACGGGGCGGTCAGTGCCGAGTGCGCCGCAGCAATGGCGACAGCGGTCGCCGAACGCATGGAGGCGGACTACGCACTGAGCGTCACAGGTTTTGCCGGGCCGGACGGCGGACGTGAACCTGCAGGCACGGTCTACATTGGCTACCACAGTCCCTGCGGAATTTGGTCGCGCAAAGAGGTTTTCCCGGGCAATCGTGCCCAGGTCAAGGAGCGAGCTGTGCTCGCGGCGCTGAATTTTATGCGCCTGCAACTGATGCGCAATGAAGTTCCGGACATGATTGAGAGCGTAAAGTAATTTTTGCATTGTCCAGTGCGTGTCTTGATGGGCATGGTTGGTGTTTCACCTGATGAGTAACGCGCCAATCACATTTATCTGCGGAGCTGACGATTTTCTGGTCGGCCGCCAAGCCCGCAAAGTCTGGGAGCAATTGACTGCGGCGGTCACGGATGCCCACGCTTGTGAGATTGTCGATGGACAGGCTGGGAATGCGGAAGAGGTCGAAAAAGCGGTCAGCCAATTTGCCAGCGCTGTGCAAACGATGTCTCTGTTTGGCGACCGCAAGGCGGTCTGGTTGCGCTCAGTGAGTTTTATGGGCGATTCAGGTGCCGGGCGGTCCGAGACTGCCAAGGCTCAGGTGGAGCGGTTGCAGGGAATCCTCGAGCACATCGACCCCGCTGGCGTCTCAGTGCTGATCACAGCGACGCCGGTAGACCGGCGTCGCAAGTCCTTCAAGTGGCTGCAGGCAAACAGTGATTTCAGTTTCATTGAGGAAAGCAAGGACGAGGGTGCACTCATTCCCGCCCTGCAGGAAGAGGCTGCGACCTTCAATTGCAGCCTGACCGATCCCGCGGCGCGCATTCTACTGGGTAAAATCAACGGCAATTCCCGGCTTGCGCTGGAGGAAATCCGCAAGCTGGCAACCTGGCTGGGTGAAAAGGGCGGCTGCATCGACGAAGCCCTGATCAATGACCTGGTTCCGAGCTTTGGGGAAGGGGATTACTTTGAGGCGGTCGAAGCCTTTTTTGCCCGCAACCTGCCTTGGACTCTCGATGCTCTGCGGCGTCACTTTTTTGCCGGCAACGATGCGCGCCCGTTGATCACGTCCATCCAGAACCGCAATCGCCTGCTGATTCAGATCAAGGTGCTGCAGGAGGAACGGGCGCTGGGGTCCCGGATTAATCAGGGATCGTTGAGCCAGGCGCGTGCCCGGTTTGGGGGCGACTGGAAGGATGCTGCGGGTAAGTCCAGTTTTAACCTCTTCACTCAACACCCCTTCTATCTCAGTCGCTTGGGTGACAATGCCGCGCGCTTCAGCCTTAAAGAGCTGGTGCGCACCCAGGTGGATTGCCTGGAGGCCTTCCGTCTGTTGCTGGAACGGCCGAATGACGCCGAGGGTGTGCTCCGTGAGCTGGCCTTGAAGAGCCTGAGCTGAACCGGTCAACCGACTTAGTTTTTATACGATGCATGTTTACTTTATGAGTATTTGCGGCACGGGCATGGGAAATGCCGCCCTGTTGCTGCGCGACCTTGGGCACCGGATCTCCGGGGCCGATGAAAATACCTATCCGCCGATGTCCGACCGTCTGGCCGAGGCAGGGGTAGAGGTGATGACAGGCTACGACGCCGACCGCCTGGCTGAGTTGAATCCGGATCTGGTGGTCGTTGGCAATGTCAACACCCGGGGCAATCCTGAGATTGAGTGGCTGCTGGATGAACGCAGAATACCATACGCATCGCTGCCGCAGGTGTTGTCGGAACTTGTTCTTAAACCACGCCGCAACATTGTCGTGACTGGCACCCACGGAAAGACGACGACTACCTCTTTGACAGCCTGGTTGCTCTGCAATAACGGTTTTGATCCCGGCTACCTTGTCGGTGGCGTGCCCCGGGATCTGCCCACTGGCGCTAAAGTCGGTAGTCTTCAGCATCCTTTTGTAATTGAGGGAGATGAATATGACAGCGCCTTTTTCGACAAGCGCAGCAAGTTTATCCACTACCTTCCGCATATTCTGATACTCAATAATCTTGAGTTCGATCATGCTGATATCTATCGCGACCTGAAGGACGTTCAGCGTAGTTTTCAGCACCTGCTCAAAATTGTTCCCCGTTCTGGCTATGTGCTGGCAAATGGCGACGATCACCATGTGCGCGAATTGCTGAACTTTAACTGGACTCCAGTGATTCGTGTCGGTGCTGGCGAGAACTGTGACCTGCGCATCGTCGATTTCACTGAATCGCCGCAGGGCAGCGCCTTCAAGCTGTTCTGGAAAGGGCAGTTGTGGACCGAAGTTCGCTGGCATCTTTGGGGGCTTTACAATGCCCGCAATGTGGCCATGGCAGCGCTCGCGGCCGGCTTGGCCATGGATCCGGACAATCCCACCCGGTTGTTGCTCGACAGTCTGCAGGACTTTAAAGGAGTCAAAAAACGTCAGGAAGTGGTGTTTGAGGATGCCCACCGTGTCTTGATCAATGACTTTGCCCATCACCCCAGTGCGATTCGGCAGACCCTGGAATCGATGCGCCAGCGTTATCAGGGCAGGCGCATTGCCCTTTGCTTCGAAGCCCGTTCCAACACCGCTTGCCGCAATGTGCTCGAATCCGAATTCGAGGCGGCTTTTGGTACAGCGGATCATATCCATCTGGGGGCGGTTTATCGACCCGAACGTTACGCGGAGGATGAGCGCATTGATTTGCCTGGGATAGCCAGCCGTCTCGGCCCACGTGCCCATGCCTACAGCAGCAACAGCGAGCTTGCGGAAGGCCTGCTCGCTTCTCTGAGGGAGGATCCGGAGCAAGTGGTGTGTTTCTTTTCCAATGGGTCCTTTGACGGCATCCCTTCTCAGGTCGCCGCGGCCTTGGAAACGGCAGGTGCGCAATGATTTCACTCAGTAAGGTTTCTCTGGCTTACGGTGGGCCGCCACTGCTCAACGAGGTCTCACTCGAAATACGCAATGGCGAGAAGGTCTGCCTGGTCGGCCGCAATGGCACCGGCAAATCGAGTCTGCTGAAAATCATCTCCGGAGAGGTTCCGGCGGATTCCGGCGACATCAACCGCCCTTCGGCGAATGCGGTAGCCGTTTTGCCGCAGACCGTTCCAGATACGCGCGATGGCAGCATTGAGGAACTCCTCATGCAGGCCATGGACGGTCTGGTTCTTGAGGACTGGGAGCGCGAGGCCCGCCTGGACAAGACCCTGCGCTCCATGCAACTTGATGCCGACAAGGCTTTCAACGATTTGTCGGCTGGCATGAAGCGGCGTGTGTTGTTGGGCACTTGTGTGATTCGGGAGCCGGAGTTGCTGTTGCTGGATGAGCCGACCAATCACCTGGACATCGAGTCCATCCGTTGGCTTGAGAGTTTTCTTCAGGACTACAACGGGGCCATCCTGTTCGTGACCCACGACCGGGTCTTCCTGCAAAAGCTGGCCACCCGCATTCTGGATCTGGACCGCGGCCAACTGACCAGTTGGGAGTGCGATTATGCGACCTATCTCGAGCGCAAAGATGTCTGGCTGGAAGCAGAGGCGAAGCAGCGGGCAGTGTTCGATAAAAAGCTGGCACAGGAGGAGGCTTGGATCCGTCAGGGCATCAAAGCTCGCCGCACCAGGAATGAAGGCCGTGTGCGGGCCCTCCAGAAGATGCGCCTGGAGCACAGGGAGCGCCGCCAGCGCAGCGGTCAGGTCAGCCTTAATATTGAGCAGTCAGGCCGTTCTGGCGCCAAGGTAATTGAAGCCAAGGCGCTGCACTTCGGCTACGGTGAAACACCCCTGGTGAAGGATTTTGACTGTGAAATTCTACGTGGTGACAAGGTTGGCATCGTCGGTCCGAACGGTGCTGGCAAAACCACCCTGATTCGCCTGCTGCTCGGAAAAATCGAACCGGATTCCGGTAGCGTCAAACTCGGAACCAAACTGCAGGTCGCTTACTTTGACCAATTGCGGGAGCAGATCAATGAGACAGCTTCAGTCTTCGACAACATCGCTGATGGCAATGAAATGGTCGAAGTGAATGGCAAGCCCCGTCATGTGATGAGTTACCTGAAGGATTTCCTGTTCACGCCAGACCGCGCACGCGGACCGGTCACGAACCTTTCCGGCGGTGAACGCAATCGGCTGTTGCTGGCGCGCCTGTTTACCAGACCCTTCAATTTGTTGGTCATGGACGAGCCTACCAACGACCTCGACATGGAAACCCTGGACCTGCTTGAGGAGCTGTTGCAGGACTACGCAGGCACGCTCCTGCTGGTCAGTCACGACCGGGCCTTCCTGAACAACGTGGTCACCGAGTTGCTGGTGATTGAAGGCGAGGGCAAGGTCCGGAGTATCGTCGGCGGCTACGACGATTATCTGGCTTTTCAACAGCGCACCGCGGCCACAAGTGCCCCGGCCAAAAGTCCTCAAACCGACGGTAAAGGCGGAAAAAGGCGTGCCAAGGCCCGCAAGTTCCTGAACCGGGAACGCTGGGAGTTGGAAGCGCTGCCCGCGGAAATCGATGCCCTCGAGGCCGAGACCCAACAACTCGTAGCAGCCCTGGCCGATACCGCCAATTTCCAAAAAGATCCGAACTTCGGTTCCAAAACCAAAGCCCGAATGGAGGCCATTGAAAAAGAAGTAGCTGTAAAACTCGCCCGTTGGGAGGAGCTGGAACAGCTCCGCGAAGAGCTGGAAGGCAGCTGAAACCGTACACCGAAGTTCAGCGTGGGGACCCGGACGCAAGCCGATCCCACCAGAACGCTTCGTGCCCTGCATAAATGCAGGGTCTACTTTAACGCTGTCCGGTGCTGTGGTGCCGATAGGTTCTAATTTGGGGTTGAAATTCACCCCTGCCTGGAGGATGTTTTACGGTTTGCAAGATTGCATTCAGCTATGAAGACCGAAGATAAACAGAAACAGGATACGCAAACGACACCGGAAGAGGTCGTCGACCAGCCGGCTCCGAAGGATTCGGAAGAACCCAAGGCGCAGAACGACGCCGCCGCCGAGACGGAAGCCGCGGCAGAAGCGACGGCGTCCGAGGCAGAAGCGACGGCGTCCGAGGCGGCAGAAGGGGATGAGACCAGTGACCTGTTTCGCCAGATGGACGCTTTACAGATGGAATTGAAAACCGCTAAGGAACGCTACCTGCGCACAGTCGCGGATTTGGAAAACTTCCGCAAACGAGCCGTACGCGAAAAGGATGAAGCCCGGCGCGGTGCAACCAGTTCGCTGATTGAAGACCTGCTGCCCGTCATCGACAACTTTCAGATGGGCTTGGCGGCAGCGGCCAAGCACGACGGCGGGGAAGCCTTCACTCAGGGCTTTGAGATGATTCTGAACCAGATTCAGGGTGTGTTGCGCAACAACGGAGTGCAGGAGCTGAATCCGGTGGGAGAGGCCTTCAATCCGAATCTGCACGAGTCGATTGCTTACCAGCCCAGCGACGAACAGCCCGAAGGGCATGTGATTTCCGTCGAGCGAGTGGGCTACGTGTTGCACGAGCGCTTGCTTCGGCCAGCAGCGGTGGTGGTTTCCAAAGGCAGTGAACAGGCGTCCGAACCTTCGAACAGCTAAAGTATAAGTATGGCAAAAGCGGATTACTACGAGCTTTTGGGAGTTTCCAAGAACGCGTCCCCGGAGGAAATCAAAAAGGCCTATCGCAAGAAGGCCGTTCAGTTTCATCCGGATAAGCACAAGGGCGACAAGGCCATGGAGGCCAAGTTCAAGGAGGTTTCTGAGGCCTATGAAGTTCTCAAGGACCCTGAGAAAAAAGCGGCCTATGACCGCTATGGTCACGCGGCTTTCCAGCAAGGTGGCATGGGTGGTGGCGGCCGTTCGGCTGGGGGCGGCTTCCACGATCCGTTCGACATCTTTCGCGAGGTGTTTGGCGGCGGCGGTGGCGGCGGATTTGAGGACTTTTTTGGCGGCGGTCGCTCCTCCGCGGGTGGATCCCAGGCCGGTTCGGATTTGCGCTATGATCTTGAAATCAGCCTGACGGAAGCTTTCAAAGGCACGGAAAAGGAGATTTCCTACCGCACATCGGTGAGCTGCGACCATTGCGCCGGCAACGGGGCGGAACCTGGCTCAAAGGTAGTCACCTGTTCTACCTGCGGTGGCGCGGGGCGAGTTATCCAATCGCGTGGATTCTTTCAAGTGCAGCAGACCTGTCCGACCTGTGGTGGCGCTGGACGGATACCTGAGAAGAAGTGCAGCAAGTGTGGCGGCGATGGCCGTGTCATGCAGACGAAAAAGGTCAAGCTGAAGATCCCTGCTGGAATCGATACCGGACAAAAGCTACGTTCCGCCAACAATGGCGAAGCGGGTGTGATGGGCGGACCGGCCGGAGACCTCTACGT
>JBJHBN010000058.1:0-2218 GCA_050485505.1 Opitutales bacterium
GTCTTCAACTTTCTAACACTTTACCTCTTCTGAAAATACAATGAGTCATTCTATAAGAACGAATCGAGACGTGATGACCAAGCAACCTGACGGTGCAAAAGATAGTGATGTTGAATTGCGCGGAGACATCATCGACATCAAGGACTATAACTTTTTTTACGATCGGGATAGCCAGGTGCTGTTCAATCTGAATATGCAGATCCCGGAGCGCAAGGTGACAGCCTTTATCGGGCCATCCGGTTGTGGGAAGTCCACCCTGTTGCGTAACTTGAACCGGATGAACGACCTGATTGATGGCATCCGCCACGAAGGGGATATCCTCATCGATGGGCAAAGTATCTATGATCCCTTGCTTGAGGTGATTTCGCTGCGCAAGCGAATTGGCATGGTGTTTCAGAAGTCGAACCCCTTTCCGAAAACAATCTACGAGAACATTGTTTACAGTCTGCGGGTTGCCGGCCGCGGTAAAAAGAGTGAGCTCGACGAGACCGTCGAGCGAAGCCTCAAGGCTGCAGCGCTCTGGGATGAGGTTAAGGATCGATTGAATCAAAGCGCCTTTGGTTTATCCGGTGGACAGATGCAGCGCCTTTGTATTGCGCGCGCGATCGCCAACAGTCCTGAGATTCTGCTGATGGACGAGCCCTGTTCCGCGCTGGACCCTATAGCCACAGGGAAGATTGAGGAGCTGATCCATGAACTGAAGAGGGATTACACGATCGTGATCGTAACCCACAATATGCAGCAGGCGGCCCGTGTTTCCGATCGAACCGCATTCTTCTACCTCGGGAAATTAATCGAATACAACGATACCGAAAGTATTTTTATGAATCCGAAAAACCCGCAGACCGAAGCCTATGTTTCGGGACGTTTCGGTTGATCGGGATCCGCTAAACGGAGTTTTTCAATTAACCTAATCCAAGCATGAAACGTTTTTATCTTTCTGAAATTGAGTCCCTGCGCAATCAGCTGATGCTGATCGCGGAAAAGGCAACTGCCAGCGTCCGCAATGCCATTGAGGCATTGGAGCAGGGGGATGTGGAGCTGGCCGAGGAAGTGATCGTCGCAGACGATGAAATCGATGAACTCGAAGTGGCCATCGATGCCGAAGCTAGCCGATACATCACGCTGAGGGCCCCGGTGGCCAGCGATCTGCGGTTGATCACGGTGGCGATGAAAGCCAGTCACGATCTTGAACGCATTGGCGACGAGGCGACCAGTATCGCCAAGCGCACCATTCGGCTGGGCGAGCGCAATAAAGAGGTCAGCTACGGGGCAATTCGCAATATGGCAGATATGACTCTCGGCTTAATCCGTGAGGCAGTAGACAGTTTGATCGAGGAAAATTCGACGCGTGCCCGGGAGCTGCCTGCGAAGGATAGGCTCATTGACGACCTTCATCGGCAAAATTACACGCTCTACACGCAGAAAGTCATGGCGAATCCACAGCTGGCGCCTGTTTACATCGAGTTGATCTTCATCTCGAAATCTCTGGAACGGATTGGCGACCACGCCACCAACATCGCCGAGGAGGTCGTGTATCTGAAGAAAGGCGAGGACATCCGCCATACCGATGAAGTGCGGCGCAAGGATTGATTCGTTTCCTTTTCAGGCCAGCTCCAAAAGCTGTGCTGATAAAGCCTTGTAAAACTTTTTGCTCGCATGCGGATTGACTGCAACTAATTATCCGCTGCGAGCATGGTTAAGGCATTGAAAGATTCCTGGAACTCGCGGATGGGCGTCATTTTGGCGGTATCTGGCAGCGCCGTCGGCTTGGGCAATTTTTTGCGCTTTCCTGGCCAGGTGGCACAGTATGGTGGCGGATCCTTCATGATCGCCTACTTCATTTCCTTCCTTTTGATCGGATTGCCGATTTGCTGGGCGGAATGGACCATGGGCCGCTATGGCGGACAGCGGGGCTTTCATACTACCGTCGGCATCTTTCATTCGATCGTGCGGCATCCGGCTGGCAAATACCTGGGGATCATCGGCATCATTATTCCGGTTATCATCTACATGTATTACGTGTTGATTGAAGCCTGGTGCCTTGGCTATGCAGTCAATTTTCTGGCTGGTAACATGAACTTTGAAAAGTCGGCAGAGGCCGGAGCCTTCTTTTCCAGCTTCACAGGGGTCGCAGCAGACGGAGCCGGAATGGGTTTCAACGGTATTTCCCAGGTGGGACTTTTTCTGGTTTTCTGTTTTTTACTAAATTTCTATC
>JBJHBN010000058.1:2228-9074 GCA_050485505.1 Opitutales bacterium
CTGATCTTCAGAGGCATTGCCAAAGGCATCGAATGGTTTTGTCGCTATGCCATGCCGACCTTGGTGATCCTTGCATTCATCGTACTGATTCGTGTTTTGACCTTGGGCACGCCGGACATCGAGGAACCGCAGCGCTCGATTTCTGCAGGCCTCGGATTTATGTGGAATCCGAGCAAAACACTGCTGGTTGAAGATACGGTGAATGAGGCTGGTGAGGTGGTTACCACTTCGACGCCGATTTTTGGCAGTTCCTACATTGAGCAACAGACAGCACGCGCCGAAGCTGAGGCTTCGGTTCGGATTGAAAAGTTGAGTTTGGGGGATCAGTTGGCCAATCCTCAGCTATGGTTGGCTGCTGCGGGACAGATATTCTTTTCTCTGTCGGTTGGTTTTGGTGTAATTGTCACCTATTCGAGCTATATGTCGAACCAGGATGATGTCGTCTTGAGCGGGCTGGCAGCGACCAGTGCGAACGAGTTTTGTGAAGTCGCACTGGGAGGGCTGATAACAATTCCTGCTTCTGTGGCCTTTTTAGGGGTCATGGGCATCTCTGGTGCGTTGGGAAGTACTTTTGCACTCGGTTTCAACGTCCTGCCAATGGTTTTTGCGGAGATGCCATTTGGGCAGTTTTTTGGATTTATTTTCTTTTTTCTGCTGTTTCTCGCGGCGGTGACCAGCTCGCTCTCGATGCTGCAGCCGGGCATCGCGTTTTTGGAAACGGCCATGTATATCAACCGCAAGCAATCGGTCGCAATTCTGGGTTTCATAACTGGCTTTGGCTGTTTGATCGTCTTTTATTTCAGCAAGGACTTCAAGGCTCTGGACACCTTTGATTTCTGGATTGGAACCTTCATGATTTTTGTCTTGGCGACGATCCAGATTGTTTTCTTTTCCTGGATCATGGGCATTGACCGGGGTTTTGAGGAAGCTCACAAAGGCGCGCATTTCAGAATACCCAGATTCTTTGGCTATGTTATGAAATACGTTACCCCTGTGTTCCTGCTGATAATCTTTGTACTCTGGTTGGCGCAGAATCTATTTGGTTACAACCTCATCGCCCGCAGGGCAGAGAGCTCCAGCTATTACAACGACTTGTTTGGCGCTGATCCAAACCCTGTGGCCTGGATCAGCGTGTCTGTTATTCTAATGTTGGGCGGCTTTGTGACCCTCATTGTCAACAGTAGCTCTCATTATCGGAAACAATCGCACTCGGCCCAAATTGCCGAGGATCGGGGAGGAAATCTCTAATGACTACCGGCGGCTGGATTACTTTGATTTTGTCCGTGGGCACGGTTACCGCGCTGTTTGCTTGGTGTATCTGGATGGTGTTTCGTACCTCGGATCATACGCGGAGCCTTCGCGAGGTGGAGATCCGTCGCCGCGGCGCACCGGATGAAGACTGAGAGGACCGTGCGGATTGTTTGCTCGCTTGCTGCCTTGGTCTTGTGCGGCTGCGGAACTGTGCAGGAGCATCGGGCCCGTCAGTATTCGGTTGATTTTTCGGCGGAGCGAGCCGGGATGCGAGCTGAGGCGATCAAGGGAGAAGTATTGATCGGGATGCGGCCTGTTTCGGTCTACGTGGCTCTGGGAACGCCGGAGCACGCGGAGCGGAAGGATGAGAACGGGTTCTGGTGGGTTTATTTTGGGCGCAGTGCCCCGCAGGATCCTTCGGCAGCAGAGTCCTATGATCGCTTGCAACCCCGCTTTTGGTCCCGTGCCGAATTGCGAATGCCAGCGCGGGGAGAGGAGCGTGAATGGCTCAAGCTTTGGTTCGAGGATGATCGCTTGGTGCGTTGGGAACGCAGACCTTTGAGGTCCGAGGATCTGCGTCTGCAGCGCGAATCTCAGTATGGGCGGATTCCTGTTTTGGAATAAAAAAGGCACTCGTTGCCGAGTGCCTGAAATCTTTCGGGATGGTTGGATTGCCGATGGGGTTCTTTAGTCGGCATCAAGGGCACGAATCTCACGCCGCAGTTCGCCGCGCAACCAGTCGGACAGCATGCTCAACTCGTAACGGAAGGAAGTGAAGCTGCGGAAGCGTTGGTTCGGACTGAACAGGTAGTTGATGTCGCGCAAAGTTTTTTCGCCTTCGAGAACTGTTTCGCCCTCGGCATCCTTCACCGTATACTTGAACTCAAGCATAGGCGGGTAGATGGCCTCAATGTAGCGCAGGTCGCTGTGATTGCGATTCCGCCAAGGCTGAATATCGCCCGCCATGTCGATGTCAGTGAATTCGAGGTGAACCCGATATTCTTCGGGGATCGAGCGTCTGGCCTCGGTGCGGGCAAAACGGTTGAATTCGCTCTCAAAAACGCCTTTGGTGCGTTCTTCGGACATTCCGGAAACAGAGAAGTCCCTGAAGTTGTCAACGTCTGTCAAGGTGGCGGTTAGCCGTGCATCCGAATCGGCCAAGGCGGCTCCGACAAAGCCGAACAGAAATAGGATCAGTGAAAATGTGAGTTTAGATTTCATTGCTTAAATACTTTAATCGGTTGTTACATCAATGGACATTGGCCGTTCCAATAGGTTCCCTTTGGGTGTGAAGGTATTTATAGCTTTTTTTGAGTGGGCGTCAATAAAGTGTGCTATTTCCGTTACTCCGCAGCGGTGACTTGCCAGACAGGCCTTTCTGGGTAGCGTAGGACTGTATGATTACTTTAGTTTCGGGAACCAACCGGGAGGGTAGCCGCTCGCTTCAGTTGACGCGCCATTTGCAGGGCATCTACAAGGCCCAGGGTGCGGAGGTGCGCTTACTGGACCTGGCGCAGTTACCTGCGGACCTGATCCGTCCCAGTGTATATGGAGACAAGCCTGAATCCTTTCAAAAGGATTTCATCCAGCCGGTTTTGGAATCCTCCGGGATGCATCTCGTTGTCGCCGAGTATAACGGTAGCTTTCCGGGGATATTGAAGTATTTTATCGATCTGTTGCCTTTCCCTGAAAGTTTCGACGGCCGACCGGTTGCGTTTACTGGGGTCGCTGCCGGCCAGTTCGGGGCATTGCGAGCGGTTGAGCAACTGCAGCAGGTGTTCGGTTACCGCAATGCCTACCTGTTCCCCCGCAGGGTTTTTATTCCTGCAAGTTATGAAAGTCTGGATGGCGATGGACATCCGAAATCGGACGAGCTGGCACAAAGACTCGAGGAACAAGTGCGGGCTTTTCTGGTCTATACTAAAAAAATACGTGCGACTGACTGATTTGAACGGCCGTTCGACCGCGGCTTGCTACGTTCAGCTTCAGACCAACACAGGAGTCAAACAATGAAATCGACAGTAAAATCTATTTTTGGAGCCCGCCGATGGGTCCGCTGGCTGTTTGTGGGTGTTCTTGCCATTGGAGTCAGCGGCTGTGCCCAGCACTACCGTGTGCAAGTGGACGCTCTGCGGGATGCAGAAACTCCAGCCATGGTGGGCGAGGGGCAGACTTATGTCATCGACCGTGCCCGCGCGGGCAGGGGGGCGCAGGACTTGCGCTTTCAGGAGGCCGCACGGATGGTTGAGGCCACTCTGGATTCCCTCGGTTATCGTCGGGTGCAGGATCGTGAAGGGGCTGACTTGGTTGTCATGGTCGAAGCACGCATGTCCAATCCGCTGGCTTCGACCGAGACTCGGGCCGAGCCGGTCTTCTACCGGACTATGGGCTATACCCGGGTCGTGCGGACACCCGTATTCGACAGTAGTGGCAACGTGGTGCGCTATCGAAGCACTCGGGTCTACTATCCGCCGCACTCGGAGTTTCTGGGATACAGTGAGCGGGATCGCCATGTAACCTTGTATGACAAATCACTGCACTTGAGCGCCTGGACACTTGAAGCGGGGGAACCAGAGAGTGAGGTCTGGACCATTTCCGTTGTTGCCCGGGATCAGAGTTCGGATCTGCGTGGGTACTTGCCTATTCTGCTTGCCGGTGCCTATCCTTACATTGGCGAGTCCACAGATGGGCAGGTGGTGGTCAGCATCAGAAGAGATGCAGAGCGTATCCAGACCATCCGTGAAGCGCGCTGATGGATGAGGTATTCGATGTGGTGGATGAGTGCGATTGCGTGATAGACTCTCTGCCAAGGGCTGAAGTTCATCGGCTCGGTTTGCGCCACCGTGCAGTACACATCTTTATTTTCAATCGGGCCGGACAGGTTTTTTTGCAAAAGCGGTCCGAATCGAAAGATTCGAATCCGGGGCATTGGGATTCCTCGGTCTCGGGACACGTAGACAGCGGTGAGGGTTACGACACGGCTGCGAGGCGCGAATGTTTTGAAGAACTTGGTATTGAGGCCCCGCCTCTGGAGCGTCTGTTTTACATCGGGGCCCAGCCGGTTACGGGCCAGGAGTTCTGCTGGGTTTACCGGGCATTCGCCGAGGGCCCGTTTTCATTGCATCCGGAAGAGATCGATGAGGGCCGCTGGGTAGATCCGGATGAGGTCGAGTCTGCAGTGAGTCCGCTTTCGCCCTGCTTTCATTATTTGTGGAAGCAATATAAGAGCCGACAAAGTTGAAATTTGGTCGGGGCGACAGGATTGGCTGCGCCTGACACCCGTCAGGCTTGGTCCTTTGGACTCGCCCTTTGGGCGCCCCTTCTACGCTTCGCTTCGTCAAACCTGCTTCACAGGTTCTCATCCTGTCGCTAGGGACATTGTGGATGAGTTAGAAATTGGTCGGGGCGACAGGATTCGAACCTGCGACCCTCTGCTCCCAAAGCAGATGCGCTACCAGGCTGCGCTACACCCCGCCAAACAGAAAGAATGGATAAAAGGAGGATTTCTGCGGGGAGGTCAAACGAATAGATGGGAAATTTCAATTTTGCTACTCAGGTCAGGGGCTGACTGGGGTGATTTGTGGAATGGGTGGTGGGGGTGAGTCGGTTGACGGGCTCAATGTGAGGGGTGAGCTGAGGCGTGTGGAGGGACCAGGCAGGACTGCGCCGAGTTCCGGGTTGTTGGAGAGGAACTGGGCCCTGGGGATGAATGACATCGCAGCAAACTGCTCGGGAATCTGGCCGATCACACTGATTTCATACACCCTCAAGGTTGTCATCACAGGTGCGTCGCCACCATCCTCATCTTCGGGAGGTGTCCAGCGAATCAAGACCCAACGGAGCTCTGTTTCCGGGAAATCAATTTGTGCCCGGTCACTGGGCTCCGTGAAAACGCGTTGCATCAGGGGCGGGTTGTTTTCGAAAAAAGAGGCAGGCAGGGCGAGGGTCCTCTCGCCATCCGGGCCCTCGACTTCCATATCGTCCGGGATGGTTGGCAGGTTGTAGATCTGTAAGCGTCCGCGCCCGGCTTCCATCACCATGCTGAAACGTGAAACCCGGTAGCTGTTGCGTAGGTCCAGAACCATGACGTTTTCCCGCTCGGTTCCATCAAATTCGAAGTAGGTCGACGGGTCGTCATCGATCATTTCCTGAGCGCGCTGCATGTTGCCGGAGCTGATGTGGGAGACCTGCGCCCCCGTAATGGAGGATGCAAAGTTGAAGGGAACGGTGTTGCCGCTGGCAGCCTGGCCGCTCTCACCGGATGCGGAGTTCAGGTTCTGCAGGAAAAGGGGATTCATTTGCAGGATGGTGTCTTCCCCGGAGATGGCAAATGGGGTTATGCTTCCCGGGGTGTCGACTTCGAAGCGAACCCGGACATAGCGTGTGCTGGTATAAGGGAATTCGACCTCAACCGGCTGTCCGGGCCGGAATTGGGTGGGTTGCGACAGGGTTTGCCAGCGTTGGCTGTCCAGTGAGAGCGGCGTTTCCGAGCCCATGACGATGACGCGGCCAGAAGCACCATAGCTACGGAAGGCAAAGCGGTTTATGTTGAAATAGCCGTTCAAATCCATGACTACCTGATTGTCCCCGACATCGAGATGGGACTCGTCCGCCTTGTCGCTTTGGATCAGGGCGTCTTTGGACTCGGACGCGCTGCGGGGATCTGTGTCTCCGAGGCGATAGGTTTGGGCATCGGAAACAATGCCGGAGCGGGCCAGATTCAGCGGCCGACTGGCCGCTGTTTGCGGTGTTTCGGTGTCGATTCGCTTAAGGCTTAAAATTGGCTCTGGAGTGAATTCCGGAGGAGGAGACTGTGGGGCAGTCCCCTCCTGAGCGGCGGCCAGCGCAGCGCTTAACAAAAGCATGGGGACCAAAATGAGTTTCATCGAAATATGTTGTTTAGGGTTTATTCCTTATTTATCAAGGTGAAAAGACTCGACAACGCGAACAAACTTTGCGGTTGTAAGGGTTTATTGGTGAGAAATGCTGACGAGTTGGTATCGGTTATTGTTGTGAGCGGGTCTTGAGGCAGCTTTTTCACCCGCAATTCCCTCCTAGTGGATGTGCCAATTGATCAATCTCTTAAACAATCTATCTGTATCCAGCGCAGACGCAATTCCAGAAACGGGCAAAGGGTCTTCCGGTATCAGCTCTTTGAGGTGTTTTACTGTTTTTTTACTAGGGCTGTTTACTGCTGTCCCGCTTCAGGCGGCGAAAATAGGTCCATTGACTTTTACGCCGCGGGTTACCGGTGAGGCCCGCTACAGTTCCAATGTCAACCAATCGAGCCAGAATCCATTGTGGGATGTCATTCTGAGCACTCGTTTGCAGTTGATCGGGGATTGGCCTGTGACCCGTTTCAACACTTTGGACTTCAGCCTTGGAGCTGGGTATGAGCGGTATTTGCGCAACCCTGAGCTGAATTCGAGTCGTTTATCCACCTCGATCGTGCCGGATCTGGATATCGAGTTTTCGATCCGGGTGACGGACTACATTCGGATGGAGGTGAGGGAGCAGTTGCAGCTCAAGCAGGATCCAACCGACGCAGTCGGGGTGGATGAGTCCGGCAATTTTGTGTTTGATGCGCTGCAGTAT
>JBJHBN010000059.1:0-9021 GCA_050485505.1 Opitutales bacterium
GCGTGCGCCGGATATCTGTTCAGGACAGGCGCGTGCGCTCCCTTGAACTGGACGACGGCACACAGCTCACCGCCGACCACATTATCTCTACCGCGGGCAGGGTGGAGACGGAAGCCCTGCTGGACAGGGGAAACCCGCAAGGCTCCAAACCAGCCGCCAAGGCCCGGGTCGGTGCTCTCAGTTTTGTCGAGACCATCACCGTCCTGAACAAGCAACCGGCTGAGCTGGGCTTGAAGGACACCATCGTCTTTTTCAATCAGAGCGAGCGCTTCCATTACGAGCGCCCGCAATCGCCGGTGGACCTGCGCAGCGGCGTGGTTTGCATGCCGAACAATTACGATTACGGCGACGGCCGTCAGCTCAATGAAGGCTTCTTCCGCGTGACTGCCATCGCCGCCTACGATTACTGGAAAAGCCTCGACCCCGAAGCTTACCAGGCTGCCAAGAGTGAATGGTATCCACGGGTGCAACGGGCCGCGCTCGAAGCGATTGGGAGCGACGATAGCGAACTCCTGCAAGCGCATACCTTGGCCACCGATATGTTCACCCCAACCACCATCGAACATTTCACCGGACACGCCGGCGGGGCGGTCTACGGTTCCCCCGATAAAGTTCAGGATGGCCGCACTGCGGTCGACAACCTTTTCCTCGCAGGAACCGACCAGGGCTTTCTCGGGATCACTGGAGCCTTGCTCAGTGGCATCAGCATGGCCAATTTACATGTCCTATCTGCCTGATTTTGCTTGCCTTTAAGTCCTGTGGCGCAAAGTTTTGCCCTTTTTGCAAATTGGAAGTTTCTCCCTAAATTAATCATGCGACACACCATATCCGTCCTCGTCGAAAATAAATTCGGCGTTCTCGCACGTGTGGCCGGGATGTTCAGTGGACGTGGATTCAACATTGATACACTCAATGTCGGGCCCACGCACTCCGAAGGCTATTCCCGTATTACGGCCACCGTCAAAGGCGATACCCAGCAGCTTGATCAGTGCATCAAGCAGCTCCACAAACTGGTCGATGTCCTTGAAGTCGAAGACCTCGACCAAGGCCAGTTTGTTGCCCGGGAATTGGTGCTGGTAAAGGTAGAGGTCAACAAAGAGTCCCGCCCTGAAGTTGTCCAGATTTGCGAAATTTTCCGCGCCAATATCGTCGATGTCGCACACGAGGCATTGATCATCGAAATGACTGGGAACCAGAACAAAATCGCTGCCTTTCTGGAAATGGTTAAGCCGTTTGGAATCCAGCGTATGGCCCGCACCGGGACAACCGCGCTTCCGCGTACCCACAAACTCGAACTCTGAGTCACCTCACTCTAAACCCTATCTGTTAAGAAATCATGCCTGCTAAAGTATACACGGACAAAGACGCCGATTTGCGCGTTCTTAATAAAAAGAAACTGGCCGTCATCGGCTTCGGTTCCCAAGGTCACGCGCACGCGTTGAACCTGAAGGAAAGCGGCCTCGATGTAATCATCGGCCTCTACAAGGGAAGCAAATCCGCTGACTCCGCCCGCAAGCTCGGGTTTGAGGTCATGGAAACAGCTGAAGCCGTCAAGGCTGCCGATGTGATCATGATCGCTGTGCCGGACATGAAGCAAAAGGCCATGTACGAAGCCGACGTTCTGCCAAACCTCACGGCTGGCAAAACGCTTGCCTTCATTCACGGTTTCACTGTGCTCTACGAATTGGTCAAGATCCCTGCAAACGTAAACGTGATCATGGTTGCTCCAAAGGGCCCCGGCCACGTGGTTCGCACGCAGTATCAGGAAGGTAAAGGCGTTCCGGCGCTGATCGCGGTTCACCAAGGTAAAAAGACCGACGGCAAGCGCATAGCACTCGCATGGGCCAAGGGCATCGGCTCGACCCGTGCCGGCGTGATCCAAACCACTTTCAAGGAAGAGACCGAAACCGACCTCTTTGGCGAACAGGTTCTCTGTGGCGGCGCCAGTGCGCTGGTTCAAGCTGGTTTTGAAACCCTCGTTGAAGCGGGTTACCAGCCGGAAATGGCATACTTCGAGTGCTTGCACGAGCTGAAGCTGATCGTCGACCTGATGGTTGAGTCCGGCATCAGTGGCATGCGTTTCTCGATTTCCGAAACTGCCGAATACGGTGACTACACCAAGGGTCCCAAGGTAATCAATGCCTCCTCCAAGCGGGCAATGGAAAAGATCCTCAAGGACATCCAGACTGGCAAGTTTGCCCGCGAATGGGTCAAGGAAGCCGAAGGCGGTTACAAGAACTACAAGGCATTTCAAAAGCAAAGCGTTAAGCACCCGATCGAAAAGACCGGCCAGCGCCTGCGCAGCCTGATGCCTTGGGTTAAGAAACGTAACCTCAAGGGAACTCAAGCGGACTACAGCAGCTAAAGCAGCTTTCCATCCAAGTGTTTAAATAATTAAGGGGCATTCTTCGGAATGCCCCTTTTTTGTGGAAAGTTCGAAAGCTCATTCAAAAAACTCAAACCAACTGTACTTCGCCGGAGCCTTTGACAACCTCACCTATGCGGTAGGCTTTGTGCCCAAATTTGGCTGCAAGCCGAGAAATGTTCTCTGCGGATTCCTCAGCTACTATAATAACCATGCCGATGCCCATGTTGAAGACTTCATAAAGTTCCTCAAACGATACCGATCCAGTCTCCGCCATGGCGCGGAAAACCGGCAAAGGCTTCCAAGCCTGGGTATTGATGACAACGTCGCAGTTATTGGGCAGGACACGGGGAATATTGCCCGTGAAACCACCACCGGTAATGTGTGCGGCGCCAAATATTTGATTGTCCTTACGGCTTTTGAATTGAGCGCCTTTATTGAACTGTTTCAGCGCCTTCACAAGGAAGGGCGAATAATTCACGTGTGGCTTTAGCAAGGCGGTTCCCAGCTTGATATTAGCGCCCGGCAACTTGTCGTTCACCGTCAAACGCAAATCCCTGAAAAACAGTTTGCGGGCGAGTGAAAAGCCATTGGTGTGCAAACCGCTGGACTGTAAGCCAATGACCACATCGCCCTTGCGGACCGCATCCCCGGTGAGGATCCGTTTTTTGTCGACCGCACCCACGATCGTGCCGACCAAGTCGCATTCGCCCTCGGTGTAAACTCCAGGAAGCTCAGCGGTTTCGCCACCCACCAGGGCAACATTGCCATCAACGCAAGCCTTGGCCAGGCCCTTGAGCAGGGGTACGTAGTGTTCGTTCAAGCGCGTGGTCGCATAGTAATCGAGGAAATACAGCGGCTCGGCACCACATACCGCAACATCGTTGCAGCAGTGGTTCACGATGTCCGCACCCAAAGTACGGAAGTCTCCGGCCATCTTGGCTACGCTGACCTTGGTGCCCACGCTGTCGGTGCTGCTAACCAGGACAGGGTGATCCAGCTTGATTTTTGAAATATCGAAGAAACCACCAAAACCGCCGATGTTGCCCAGTGATTCTTTGCGAACCGCTTTTTTCAGATAAGGTTTAGCCTGGTCGAGAAGGCTTTCGGCCAGGTCAATATCGACGCCTGCTTCAGCGTATGCTTTGCTTTTGGAATCAGCCATGGTATTTAAAAATCAGTTCAATGGGAGGTTTCAGGAGAGGGCTATTTAAGCGCCGTAGCTGCGGCCACCGCGTTTCTCATAATAGTGAATAAAAGAGTGATTCACCACAGCAAAGCCACCCGGAGTAGGGTAGTTGCCGGTGAAATACCAATCGCCTGTATTGGCCGGTGTGGCCGATTGCAAATTGGAAATCGTCTGAAAAATAATCCGCAGGCGTCCGTTCCAGTCGATGTCCTTCGGGTAAAGCATTTCCGATATCTTCTCGGAGATTTCTTCCGGAGTAAAGGGTGCGTAGATATCCTTGACGCAGTTTCGCTGAATCTCCTTCGGTTTTTTAACCTCCACCAGACAGTTTCGATAGACCTCGGCAATGCGCGCCTCAGCCCCCCGGTCCTTGAGAAGATGAATCGCCGCCTGAAAGGCGATGAACTTACCCAGCTCACTCATGTCGATTCCGTAGCAATCCGGATAGCGAATCTGCGGCGCCGTTGAGGCCACAATGATCTGCTTTGGATTGGTGCGGGAGAGCATTTTGATGATCGATTGGCGCAGGGTCGTTCCCCGGACAATAGAGTCGTCCAGCACAACCAGGCTGTCCTTGGATTGAACCACATCGTAGGTGATGTCATAGACGTGGGACACCATCTTGCTGCGGCCCTGTTCACTGGAGATGAATGTGCGCAATTTGATGTCTTTGTGGGCGATCTTTTCTGCCCGCGGCCAGTTGCCGAGGATCAGTTGGTCGAGGCTCTTTTCATCCAGTTTGCCCTCGGCCTGCAGACGCAGAATTTCTTTTTTCACCTCACCCCGACGATATTCCCGCAAGGCCTGAAGCAGGCCGTAACTCGCGGTTTCAGCAGTATTGGGTATGTAGGAGAATACCGCATCCGCCAGATTGTAATCAATCGCCTCCAGCACCTGTGGCGCCAATGCGGCACCCATCAATTTGCGTTCCTGATAAATTTCCGGGTCATTGCCGCGGGAAAAATAGATGCGCTCAAATGTGCAGGAAGCCTGTGGCACCGGATCAGCATAGGCTTCAATACGCATCTCACCGGTATTTTTGATGGCGATGACGTGTCCCGGGGGAACTTCCTGGATGCTTTCGGTGGATTTGTCGAAGACCGTCATCAACGGAACCCGCTCGGACGCGAACGCGACCACTTCATCGTCTTCAAAGTAGTAAGCTGGTCGGATGCCGCGCGGATCCCGCATGACAAAACAATCGCCATTGCCCACCATGCCGGCAATCGCGTAGCCACCATCCCAGACCGCCGCACTCTTGCGTAGGATACGAATGATATCCAACTCCTTGCTGATCTCGGCCGGAATGTGTGGTCCCGGCATATTCGCTTCGCGAAACTTGCGGTAGATGAAATCGTGCGCCTGATCGAGATGGAAGCCAATTTCCTCCAGCACCGTCTGCGTATCCGTGTCGAAGATCGGATGCTGACCCCGCTGAATAAGAATCTCGTTCAGCTCAGGAGTATTTGTCATATTGAAGTTGCCACAAACCATCAGGTTGCGGGTCGGCCAGTTGCTGCGACGAAAATACGGATGGCAGGAGCTGGCCGAGAGGCCTCCCGAGGTTCCATAGCGCAAATGACCCAAGAGGATCACGCCCCCGAAGTCGAAGTGCTCCTTCACGCTCTCCGGAAACTCCGGAACAATGGACCCTGCCGCCACCAGCTTGTCGTAACGCTTTAGAATTCCCTTGAACAGCCGTCCCAGAGAGTTCTCCTTTAGCGCCCGTTCCCTCGCCATGTAATTATGCCCAATCGGCATGTTCAGCTTCGCACAGCCAATTCCAGCCCCATCCTGTCCACGGTTGTGCTGCTTCTCCATCAGCAAAAACAGCTTGTTGAAGGCATACAGTGGACTGCCGTATTTAGCAGCATAGTAAGCCAAAGGCTTCTTTAGACGAATCAGTGCGATTCCACACTCATGCTCGATCCTATCGCTCATTGTTTGTTTGATCAGAAATTGCGGGAACTTCTGCAACCTAAAATCTCTTCGCTTGCCCTTTCCCGATCCTTTCTCAAAAAGCTTAGGCCATGATCAGACGCCTCTACGTCGAAAAAAAAGCCAACCATCAGCAAGCGCCCAAAGCTTTGCTTGCGGATATACGCGACAATCTGGGCATCGCTTCGCTGCGCGGCCTGCGAATTCTGAACCGCTATGACGTCGAGGGCGTGCCGGATGAACTCTGGCAAAGTGCGAAGCACACTATTTTCAGCGAACCGCCTTTGGACGAGGTTTACGAAGATCAGGATCCCTGGAGCGCCAGCGAAAAGGTTTTTGCGGTTGAATACCTGCCGGGTCAGTATGATCAGCGCGCGGACTCCGCAGAGCAGTGCCTGCGGTTGCTGGCTGAAGTCGATCCGAAGGTGCATCCGGCACAAGTGATCGTATTGGATGGGGATTTGAGTGCCAGGGATTTTGAAAAGATCAAAGCTTACCGCATCAATCCAGTCGATTCAAGGGAAGCGGATCTGACCAAGCCCGAGACCCTGATCCGTGAGCTGCCACAGCCTAAGCCGGTTGCCCGCCTTAAAAACTTTGCTTCGCTGGACAGCGATCAACTGGAACAGCTCCACGCTGAGCTGGGATTGGCCATGTCGACAGCGGACTTCGCGTTCTGCCAGCGCTACTTCGCCGATGAGGCCGGGCGGGACCCATCGCTGACTGAAATCCGTCTGCTCGATACCTATTGGTCGGATCACTGTCGCCACACCACATTTTTGACTGAAATTGAATCCGCGCATTTCGACGAAGGCCCGTTGAGTCAGCCCCTGAAACAAGCCTGGGAAAGCTACCTGGCCGCCCGCAAGGAAGTCTACGGGGAGCGCAAGGACAAGCCGATCTGCCTCATGGACATTGCTCTGATCGGAATGAAGTCGCTACGCCGCAACGGTCAGCTGGACGATCTTGAGGAGTCGGAAGAGGTCAATGCCGCCAGCATTATTGTGCCTATCGAAATCGATGGCAAAAGCCATGAGTGGCTGGTGATGTTTAAAAACGAGACCCACAACCACCCAACTGAGATCGAGCCCTTTGGCGGCGCCGCAACCTGCCTCGGCGGAGCCATCCGCGATCCGCTGTCCGGCCGCAGCTACGTGTACCAGGCAATGCGTGTGACCGGTGCCGGGGATCCTCGCCAAGCCTTGGCCGACACCTTGCCAGGCAAGCTACCGCAGCGCAAAATTTGTCTGGAATCGGCCCATGGCTACAGCAGTTTCGGTAACCAGATTGGGTTGGCCACTGGCATCGTCAACGAATTCTACCATCCAAATTACGTCGCCAAGCGCATGGAGATAGGCGCGGTAATCGCCGCCGCTCCGCGGGAACAGGTTGTGCGCGGCACGCCGGAACCTGGAGATATCATTGTTCTGGTCGGCGGCCGAACGGGTCGCGACGGTGTTGGCGGGGCAACAGGTTCTTCGAAAGAGCACACCGAGACCGCACTCGAGAATTCGGCTGAAGTGCAAAAGGGCGATCCGCCGACAGAACGCAAACTGCAGCGCCTTTTCCGCAATCCTGAAGTCAGTCGCCTGATCAAACGCTGCAACGATTTTGGCGCTGGTGGCGTATCAGTAGCCATTGGTGAACTCGCGCCCTCTCTCGATATCGACCTCGATGCGGTTCCTCTCAAATATGCTGGATTGGACGGCACGGAGATCGCGGTTTCCGAGTCCCAGGAGCGCATGGCGGTAGTCTTGGACGCCGAAGACGTGCAGACCTTTGTCGCTGCCTCGCTGAAAGAAAACCTTGAAGCGGTTCCGGTGGCGAAGGTCACCGACAGCGGGCGCCTGCGCATGACCTGGAAAGGCGATACCATCGTCGACATTGGTCGCGACTTCCTCGACTCCAACGGAGTCCGGCAAACCACTACGGTTGCCGTCAAAGCCCCGGAAGCTACCTCGAGCCCGCTGCACCAGGCACCTTCTGGCGGAGACTTGGCTGAACTGTTCAAAACACAGTTGGGCGATTTGAATGTCTGCTCACAAAAGGGCTTGATCGAGCGTTTCGACAGCTCAATCGGTGCCGGCTCCGCCCTCAATCCATTCGGCGGTTGCAGCCGAATGACCCCAGCTGAAGCCATGTGTGCACGCCTGCCGGTGCTGCGCGGTAAAACCAGCGCAGGCACCCTCATGGCCCACGGATTCGATCCTGAGCTGGCCAGTTGGAGCCCGTTCCACGGCGCTGCCTTGGCAGTAGTCGATTCGCTCGCCCGCATCATTGCCTCCGGGGGCGAACGCAGTCGCACCCGTCTGACCCTGCAGGAATACTTCCCGCGCACCCGCGACGATGCCTATCGCTGGGGTCTGCCTTTCAGTGCCCTGCTTGGTGCCTGGGAAGCCCAGCGCCAACTCGGCACAGCCGCCATCGGAGGTAAGGATTCGATGTCGGGCAGCTTCCAGGATTTGGACGTGCCGCCGTCGTTGGTCAGTTTTGCGGTCTGCCCACTAGATTTGCGCAACGTCGTTTCTCCCGAGTTCAAATGCGGATGCCATCCACTTTACCTACTGGAAGTGCCCTTGGATGACAACCTGATCCCGGACTGGGAGATCCTCCGCAAAGGCTACGACCAGCTAAGCAAATGGGTGCGTTCAGGCAAAGTCCGCGCGGCGGCCGCCGTGCGCAAGGGCGGGGCAGGGGCTGCCCTTGCTAAAATGAGCTTTGGCAACCGTTTCGGCTTCAGTCTGAACAAGGACTGGGAACAACCCGAGCGCTTGTTCGCCCGCAAAATCGGATCGATTGTGATTGAAGCCAGCGAAGAGCTGGAGGCCGATGGGTTTCCGCTGCATGCGATCGGTAAAACCCTGCACGCTCCGCGGGTTGAATGGGGCAGTGGCAGCATTGATCTCGACAGCCTTGAAAAGGCTTGGAGTGAGCCCCTTGAAGGTGTCTACCCGACCCAGGCCGAATTCCCGGATGGCACGCCGCGCTACCAGTTATTTGAGCCGCACCGGCGTCCACGTGCACGCCTGCGGACCGCCCAGCCCAAAGTGATCATGCCTGTGTTTCCCGGCAACAACTGTGAATACGACACCCAGCGGGCCTTTGAGGACTGCGGGGCTGAGGTTGAGGTGCAGGTTTTCCGTAATCAAACTCACCGCGATATCGAAGATTCGATTCAAAGCCTGGAACGCGGCCTGAAAAACAGTCAGATATTGATGATTCCTGGCGGTTTCAGCGCGGGCGACGAGCCCGACGGGTCAGGAAAGTTTATTGCCACCGTTTTCCGCAATCCACGTCTGGCTGATGTGGTAATGAACCTGCTTCAAAACCGGGACGGTTTGATCCTTGGCATCTGCAACGGCTTCCAGGCACTGCTCAAACTCGGCCTGTTGCCCTACGGCGAAATCCGTGCCCAGGACGGCAACAGCCCAACCCTGGCACACAACTACATTGGTCGTCACATCTCGTCTTACGTTCGCACAAAGGTCGTATCGAAAAAATCACCTTGGCTCAGCCTCTGCGAACTGGG
>JBJHBN010000060.1:0-8823 GCA_050485505.1 Opitutales bacterium
GAGCCATTCCTGATGTCCGGATCGATAAAAAGGCGACAAAAAGTGTTCCGATGCACCCCCTGGCATATTGAAAAAACCAGCCTCCTCATAGCCGGGCGATACGGTCAGACGTTGCGACTGCCCGAGGGCCTGACTCTGCGTGCGGATACTAAAACGGTCACCCGCAATCGGCGTCTCCTCAATGTCCAAAAGCCTTGCCAACTGAGGGACTACTCCACTGAGGGGATGCTTGATGTGGACGCGGTTGAAAGCTCCCCAACTGGCAGCATCCAAACTGCCGTACTCCATTTCCAACTGCTCGGCCGCTTCATCGAGCGCCCGCAAAATTTCAGAGCGCCAACTCGAAACCTGCGGATCAACGGCCCCTGAGGGCTGCTCCGTCACAAGGCGAAATATGGGCTCTTCCCATCGATAGAAGCTAAAATCAAGCCCAGGATCCAATCGTCGCAGAGGTCCGAACAAACGCCTAAGCACCTGCTGACCGAGGCGCTCTCTCGCAGACCAAACCAATAGATATGCGGATGAATCCACAGCAGCCCCTCCCCGCAAATCCAACAAGGTCTGACGGATTCGGTTGCGCGAGGCACGCTCGTCCAGGGCACGCTCGTCCAGAACATCCAGAAAAACCTGATGCCAGCGTTCCATGACCACGGAACGAACGTCCAACTGCAGCTCCGCAGATTCGCGCTCATCCCAGTCATCCCGTTCCAACAGACGCTCCCGAATCATCCAGGACCGACCATCGACCTGAAAGCCTCCTTCTCCTAAAGAAGTATAATCGAATTCTGTGCTGACGACTGTATTAGCAGTCCACACCCTTGCATTCTCTGGGTCCTGGATAGCCGGCAGGCTGTCCTCACGAAAACCGCTCCACAAGTCGTTCAGCTCCCCTGAGCGATGCGGAAAGCGGCCATCTTCAACCCTACGCTCGGGCACTCCGCCAATGAGTTTCCAGCCGATGTGTCCTGCGGCATCGGCAAGGACCAGGTTCTGCACAGGCATGCGGACCTTGTCTGCAAGCGCAAAGGCCTCCTCCAGGCCGGAAGCCTGTTCGAGATCCCTGAGCCTCAGGTTGAGAAAACCTGACCGGTGACCAGCCCAGGCCAGTGCATAACTTTTTCCAGTCGGGGAGGATTCGCTCAGAATAGGGCCCCAGCGAGTCAAACGCACCGGCAGCAGATCAGCGCTGCGACCAGCTATCTCGATCCGTTCCGTTTCGATCTCAATGCGTTCCCAACCCTCGGCCGAGCGGTATTCCTGACGGCTGCCATTGAGCTCGAGTTCGACCAGGTCCGTCTGGTCAATGTAAGCATTGGTAAATCCCCAGGCTACGCTGCCGTTGCTGCCAGCAATCATCAATGGCATTCCCGGAAGGGTCAGGCCAACCGCTTCGACCTCATCACCACCCTTTCCATATCTCCAGTATGCGTAGTACCAGGTATTCGGCAGCTGGTGCCGAAGGTGCATGTCAAAGCTCACCAATGGGCGTCCATGCCGGGTTCCGGCAGGCCCTATCGCCCAAGCATTGCTACCAACAGGCAAGCCCTCTTCGATCGGCGCTCCTCCGAGCGAATTACCGCCCCTCTGAAGCCACTCCCGCCAGCTTGCGTTGGATGGCATTGCGGGCTCCGCGGGAAGCTCCCCAAGCATGGGCGCCGACAAAACCGAAGGATGCTCCAACAGGTAGGAAAACACCGATTCCGGCATGTGCTCACGGGCAAGCCCATACAGACGGTCCAAGTCCCCTCTGTGATCCTGCAGGTCCATTGCCATCGCCATACCTGCAAGCAGGCTGTCGATCGGTTCCCAGGGTCGTGGACGAGAACGCAGAACCAAATAAGGCCAAGGCCAGGTCATCAATGTTTCCAGACCTGCATTTACTCCATCGCTGTAGGCCTGCAGTAAAGCCCGGTCGTCATCGCCGAGCCCATCCCAAGTCGTATGCAGGCGACTGCGGGCCTGATGCAGACGCCGCTCGCGGTCAACCCCCAACATCGCCTCGCCGAACAACTCTGCCAACTCTCCCGCCGCACTGCGCCGGGTCAGGTCCATTTGGAAAAATCTATCCTGCGCATGCAGAAATCCAAGCGCACGGCTCAAATCGAGACGGTTCTCCGCGACCAATCGCACACGCCCAAAGGCATCTCTTTCCACCTCAACTGGCGCCGACAAGTCGGGCAATACCTGCTCACCATCCAATTGCGGCAGGCTGCCACGCAGGAGAAACCAGCCCGCCAGCGAAAAGCTGAAAAGTAGGACAAGAAGAGTCGAGAGTATCCATCCGAAGCATTTGAGCCCGCTACGCATTGGACAGCAGATTGAAGCCTCCGCCTCAAAAACTCAAGGCGGGATAGCGCACTCGGAAACTGAGCACAAAGCTCAGTCCCTCTCAGCCGGCAATACCAGCACTTTGACTGCGTCCTCTTCCTGCAAGTACTTGCGCGCCAGCTCAGCTACAGCGTCGGCATCAATATTGTCCCAGAAGGGCAGTATAGTACGCGACCAGTCCAGCTGTTCAGGACGCAGCTGACTGCCGGCGACAACGGAATTCAACCAGTATCGATTGTCACGTCGCTGCTGGCGAATAGAGGTTTTCTGTGGCTCGATGGTGCGCAGCAACTCATCTTCAGAAAATCCATTTTCAGCGAGATCGGCACCCAGCTCGATAACCAAGTCGGCGATGAAATCAGCCTGCGCGGGATCCACGCCGACAAAGCCCCGCATGTAGCCATAGCCCGGGAAAGTGCGGTAGCCCCGGTTAAAGGCATAGGGGCTGTAAGCCTCGCCTATTTCCTCGCGAATCTTGCGCCGCAGTCGATCGCTGAGGATGCTTCCGAGCACCGAAAGGTTGCGGGCAGTTTCGATTTCCAATGCGTCTGTTGTCGGCCAGTGAACCGCCACCATGCCCTGAGGCAGGTCGCCGTAAAAATGAAAAACCTGCCGTCCGGCACCGCGTGGAAATTCGATTTTTCGGGCCTCCAGGTGCTCCTCAGGCCATTCCATGCGTTCCGGCAAAGCTCCGAGTGTCTCCGCCACGACAGACAGAACCTGGTCGTGATTCTCGACATCGCCAACGATGGATAGTTCTACAAAGCCCGACTTCAGCGGCGATTCCAAAAATGCCGCCACCGCAGCCAGATCAACAGCCTCGAGAGACTCCCGGTCGGGGTACCCAAAACGGGGATCCCCTCCAGCGAGAAAGCGCGGCACCTGATTCTGCATCACTGCCTGCGGATTGACCCGAAGCTGGTTGTAGAGCGAATCATACTGCCGCCGGGCAACACGCTCGGCCTCGGAGCGATAGCCTGGATCCGAGAGGTAAGCGGTCAAAAGTTGCATTTGTAGACGAAAATCGTCGGGGCTGGTTCGCCCCGACAAAACAAAGGCTTCCTCGTCGACTGAAAACCCGGTAGAAACAGTGTGCCCTGCCATCAATTGCTGTAGCTCCTCGCGGTCATGCGCGCCCAGTCCTCCCTCGATGAACATACTGCTGGCGGCAACGATCAGACTCGCTTGCTCCGGATCCACCTCCAGCAAGCCGGAGCCAAAGCGAAGGTGCACGTGGATAGTGCCCGCATCGTAAGGGGTCGACATCACATTCACTCGCACATGATTGTCCAGCTTGGCCTGGGTCAACTCCAGGTCTTCGATAAACTCCCGTTCAACCACTTCACCGGGCTCACCAAAATCGGTGTAGGCGAACTCCAGCTCGCCCCGCTCATCCGGTGCCAACACTTCCTTTTCAAGGGCGGCTTCATAGACTTCGCGCCCCCTTTTGCTCAGGTCTCCGGCAACGTAAATCAAGCGGTCTTCACCGTCCCAGGCCTCGCTGAAGGCACGATTCAAGTCATCGACCGTCAAGGCATCCATCAACGGCAACAACTGGTCCCGCACCTGCTGCGGATGCATGAACACCTCGCCATCGATAATCGCACGGTTGATGGCATCCGCAATGCTGCGCGAGCGGCGGGTCGAAGCCTGGCGCACACTGTCTTCCAACTGGCTGCGCGTGCGCGCCCGCACCTCGTTCAGCTCCGACTGGGTAAACCCGAATTCCAGGGCCCTGGTCAGTTCGACGGTGATGCGATCCAGTGCGTCCTCCCAGTCCTCCGGGCGGGTCGCCGCGTACATGCCTGCATAGCTGACAAAATCCATCCAATCGTAGGCGTAAGCCGAAGCTCCCATGAAGGGGGCGTCCTCCTCGACCCGCATGATCACTTCGAAGCGTCGGTTCAAAATTTCAGTAGCTAAATTTAAGATCAGCTCTTCACGCCGGCCTTCCAAGGTATCGGCAGAAGGCTGATGAGGCTTCATGCTGAACAGGTGGACCTGCGTAAACGGCAACTGTGCGTCATCGTAAAAGCGACTCTCGACACCGCGCGAAGGCAGACGCCCCAGGGCCGGTTCCGGCCGCCGTTCCTCCGGCGCTTCCATGCTGCCGAAATGCTCCTCAAGGTAGGGCAGCAAGCTTTCCTTGTCGATGGCCCCGACCGCAATAATCGCCATCCGGTCAACGGTGTACCAGTCTTCATAAAAACGGACAAACTCGTCCCTGTCGGCGTAACGAATCACCGACTCAATCCCGATCGGAATGCGATCAGGAAACAGAGCTTCCGGAAACGTGAATTTGAGGCGATCGTCCGAGGTCGCTGTTTGCGGTGTCTTGCGATCCCGTTTCTCACTCAAAATCACACCCCGTTCGGTCTCGATTTCCTCCTCAAGAAACAGCATGCGATCGGCGTAATCCCGCAGCAATAGAAAGGAGTCCTGCATCAGCTCTGGGTTGTTGTTGGGCAACTCCAGCTTGTAAACCGTCTCCCTCCACCAGGTATGGGCATTGGTATCTGCCCCGAAATCCATGCCCAGACGTTGAAAATACTCCACCATCTCGCCGGCGGAATAATTCTCGGTGCCATTGAATGCCATATGCTCAATAAAGTGCGCCAGACCGCGCTGTGACTCGGTCTCGTGCAAGGACCCCGCCTCCACAACCAATCGCAGACTGACCCGCTCGGGCGGTTCCTCCCACGGCAGCACCACGAAGCGCAGGCCATTTTCAAGCACCCCCCATTCAACCTTGGGATCGGGCAGCAGATCACTCTGCTCATGGGCCCAGGGCGGGGTTGGCTGAGCGAACGCCGGAACGGCCATGGCCAAAACGAGGCCCAGCGAGGCCCATTTAAAACGATTACGTAAAGAGGAGAGATACACCATAGGGACGAATAAGTTCTTGTTGATCCGGGTTACATGGTTTGGATTGCTGACAATGATTTGGCTCTACCGCATTTTGTTCCCACCCCTGATGCTGCTGGCATTGCCCCGGTATTTCTACCGAATGTGGAAACGTGGCGGATACCGCAACGGCTTCAGCAACCGGTTCGGCAGGATGCAGAACATTCCGTCGAAACCGCCTGGAGTCAAACGGATTTGGATTCAGGCCGTCAGCGTCGGCGAAACCCTGGCGATCCAACCACTGCTCAAGGCACTGCACGACCAGGGATATCAGGTTTTTCTGACCGTCACCACCAGCACCGCCCTGCAACTTGCGCAGGAGCGCCTACGCGATCGCTGCGCTTGGATCGGCGTATTCCCGACCGATTTTTATTTTTTCAGCCGTGCGGCCTGGAACAGCCTGCAACCGGACCTCATGCTCCTTACCGAAACCGAGCTTTGGCCGGAGCACCTGCAGCAGGCGCGGACCCGCAAAGTACCGGTAATGCTGATCAACGCCCGCCTCTCAGATCGCTCTTTCAGTCGGTTCCAACGCTTGCAAAGCCTCGCAAGGCCTTTGTTTGGCAAGCTCACTGCGGTCCTGGCAAGCACGAGTCAGGATATGCAGCGCTTCGAAACCCTTGGCTGGGGCGAACGCCGCGAACTGACAGGCAACCTGAAATTCGATGTCGCCGTGCAAGCGCCGCCTGAAGCGCAGGTCCAGTCACTCAGGGAAGAGCTCCTCCAGAAAACAGTTGAATCCGGCACCGTCTGGATCCTTGGCGCCTCGACCTGGCCGGGAGAAGAGCGGGCTCTGGTCCGGGCATGCAAACGCATTCGCGCGGAGGGCACCGTCGCCGTACAACTGATCCTTACGCCGCGCCACGCCGAGCGCCGTGACGACATCGAGCGCGAACTGAACGCGGAAAAGATTCCTTTTCAGTTTCGCAGCCGCAAGCGTGAACGCTGTACCGAAAACTGGGTGTATGTTGCCGACACAACTGGCGAATTGCGGGCACTGGTTGAAATTGCGGACATCGCATTTGTCGGCAAATCCATGCCGCCACACCGCGAGGGACAAACACCAATCGAAGCTGCCGCTGCCGGTAAGGCGATTGTTATGGGACCGGGCATGAGTAATTTCCGGGAAGCAGCACACTCTATCTCCAGTGCGGGTGCAGCCCGAATTGTCGACACGACCGACGGGCTTTTCCAGGTTCTATATGATTTGGCCGCAAATCCGGCTGCGCGGGAAAGTATGGGTTCGGCTGGGAAAAGCCTGTTTCGCGCCAACGCCGGTGCCACGGAAAAAGTCCTCAATGCCATCAATGCCCACCTGCAATCCTGATTAACTTGAGGTATGCGTACATTAAAAGGGCGGAAACCCTTTCGGATTTCCGCCCCAGTTATTTTCGATTTAGGATCAGTTATGCCTTAGCGAAGGACACCCGTCAAAGCGGATGAGCCGAACCGGGGATAGCTCCGAACCGTTGCGAGACGATCCGAAAACGAACCCAAGTAACGGCTGCGACGCCGCCAGGTTCCCTTTGCTGCGGACTTTGTAGTAGTACTGTTCATTGTTTTTATTTATGTTAAGGTCCTCCGGCAGAGCCGTCGGACAGGTTAACAAAGTCTAAAAGTCTTTCCCGAACAGTGAATTGAAGTGACTAAAAAAAGAACTATGCCTTGAATGATCCCCATTACCCTTGATTTGTCAAGCGCCGCTACTCACCCTTATTAAGAATTTACACGACTGTAACACATGTCTGCAAAAGTGTCCCGGAAAGCCACCTGCCTGGGAATAGCTGCCTTTCTAGCTGTCTACGGAATGCTTTGGTGGGCGGCGAGCTCTCAACGTGAACGCCTGCCCGACTTCAGCAAGTACGTTACCGTCGAAGAGCGAAAAGCTGCCTTCACTGGTTTTTTGGCTCCTCTGATTCAGCGGGTTCAAGCCCAAATCCTGAGTGAGCGCCGTTCACTGCTGGACATCGAACAAGCCTTCAAAAGCAACGGTAGCCTCAACGAGATGCAGTGGTTTCAGCTGCGCCAGCTCAGCGAAAAGTACCTGCGCATCGAAAACCCGGACCGCGCCGATTTCACCGGGCTGATCGCAGATCTGCGCCTTCGCGTCGATATCATCCCCGTCGACCTGACTCTAGCTCAAGCCGCCCTCGAAAGCGGCTGGGGCAGCTCCTATTTTGCCCGAAAGGGCAATAACCTGTTCGGCATGCGCTGTTTCCGCCCCGGCTGTGGCATGCGTCCACGCTGGAGCTTGGTCCAGCTTCCCTACGGATACAGCCGCTACACCAGTCCAAGGGAATCCATCGAAGCCTACATGCTTAATCTCAACCGCCACGAGGCCTATCAGGACCTCCGCCAGGAACGAGCCCGGCAGCGGGAGCGAGGCACCTGGCCCAACAGCCGCGCATTAAGCGGAACACTGGACAACTACGCTGAGGATCCAAACTATATCCGTGCGATCCGTCGAATCCTCAACGACAACCCTGAGTGGCACGAGCTCAGAACAATCGAACGCGATCCCGACTGAGGCGAAACCGCTCAGCGCTCGAAAGTGACAATCGCACAGTTTCCTATTGGCTTCAATGTCTGAAGGCTCTAACTAACATCGACGATGGAGTGGATTGCTGCACTGATAATTGGGATTTTTCTAGGTTTGGTAACCGGCGGGCTGCTGGGAACATTTCGTTCTTCGGCCAAAGCCCGTGCGGAAAAAGAGCAACTGCAAACACGCCTCACGCACTCCGAAGCCATGCGCGAAGCAGAGGCGACCAACGCTGAACAGCGGATTCAGGAGCTTAAGGAGCTCAAGGCGCAGTTTGAGCAAACCTTCAAGGCGCTGTCGATGGACGCGCTGAAGAACAACAATTCCCACTTTCTGGAGTTGGCAAAGGCCTCTTTTTCTTCACTGCGGGAGGGTGCCAAGGGCGACCTGGAAAAACGCCAACAGGCGATTCAGGAACTGCTGAATCCCGTCAAACAGCTGATGGAGCAGGTGGACACAAAAATGCAAGCGATGGAAAGATCCCGCGTCGGTGCCTACTCGGGACTACAGGAACAGGTTCGCAACCTCATCGAAACGCAAAACCTGCTAAAACGCGAAACCGGCCAACTCGTGCAAGCCCTGCGTTCGCCGGGCGTGCGCGGGCGCTGGGGTGAAATGCAGCTGAAACGCGCGGTTGAATTCGCCGGCATGCTCAACCGGGTCGACTTTCTCGAACAAGTGTCGACGGCCACCGAAAATGGTGCCCTGCGGCCGGACATGGTGATTCAATTGCCCAACGAAAAAACCATCGTGGTCGATGCCAAAGTTCCACTTGAGGCCTATCTGGATGCAATGGAGCAGAGCGACGATGCCAGCCGCAAAAGTAAACTCGAGGGCCATGTGCGGCAGATTCGCCAGCACATCCGGGCGCTCGGCAGCAAGCAGTATTGGCAACAGTTCAGCACCAGCCCCGAATTCGTAGTGCTCTTCCTGCCCGGTGAATCCTTCTTCAGCGCCGCTCTCGAACAAGACCCTTCGCTGATCGAAACCGGTGCTGCCGACAAAGTCATTCTGGCCACTCCCACAACCCTAATCGCTCTGCTGAAAAC
>JBJHBN010000061.1:0-8805 GCA_050485505.1 Opitutales bacterium
AGGCGCGTTGTCATAAATCGGCGCATTATCCAAGGCCTCAAGGGCAGCCCCCGCCAAAGTATTTGGCTGCACCAGCTCCGCTGGATCACCGGTCACCGGTTCAAACGGATGGGATCCGAGCGAAAGTGACCCTTTGTGATTGCGCCGCCTCCTGTCCCACCAGCGATTCCAAGCGAGCAATGCTGGCCAAGCTGCGGCCAACGCCTCTTGGTCGGCATGATCACGGTACATACCGAGCACGCAGACACTCGCCACTGGAGGTTGCGACCGATCCATTGCCCGACGACCGCTACCCTGCACGACGTTACTGACAAATTCCCCGTCGATCATTTCGCGAAAGGTCTCCAGCATACACGCGTATCCCAAATCAGGATGGTCCCTGGCAATCATCCAGCTGGTGAAAAAACTATCCCAACAAAAGACCGCATATCCTCCCCGCTTGCAGTTCCAATCCCTGGCGACCGTACACAAGACCCGACGGTGTTTTGGCTCGTAGATCAGGTTCCAGGCCAAGCTGCTCTGCATCGCTTCATGCGCCTCCGCCAGCTCTCCATAGGCTCGATGCTGCGCCACAACTCGCGCTCGTGCGTGCTCCAGTCGGCCCGATACATCTTGTTCACCAAGACGGACACCTGTACCCACCACAATTGGCCGATCCAGACAAACAGCCAAATAGGGTGACTCGACCGGCAAATTTGGATCCTCAATCGGTGTGCCGGACACCCAAACAGAGGTCTTCCCGACATGGGAAGAAGCCCGAAGGGTTCGCTCATTCACTCGCTCTCCATGACCAGGCAGATTCCACAAGTAGGAAACTCTCACGGTCAACGCCCTCAGCCAAGGGTCCGACTGCAAAGGAGTAATCTGGGCGAACCACGCGTCACCATCCGTCATCGTTTCGACCCGGAAGCGCGCGCCACGCAGATTCAAGTCCAACTCGGTATACGCGCCATCGTAGGAACGGATCCCTGGACGGACCTCAACATAGTCCTCAATAGGCAACGATTTATCCATGCTCGTGAGCATGGTTCCCGGCGTGCGCCCCATAAGGGTGCGACCGAAAAAAGCCTCATTCAACCAAACCAGGCGGTCAGGCGCCGCAAACCCGAGCGCGATGCAGAGTCCGTCTGGAAGGCGAACATGATGTAGGACGCTGCGTGTGTCCCAAGTGTTCCAGCCCTTGGCCAGAAACGCGTGTTTTTTATTTGCTACGGCGATGGCTTGCTCGACAACACTCATGATAATTGATCCGGACGGGACGAAGCGGACGCAGCTGTCAGTTCCGGTTTAAGAACCCTGCTGCGTGGCCAGAAACTAAAAAGGTAACCAGCGACAAAACAAACTATGATACCTACCGCTGGATACAGGAAAAAGCTAACCCGGGTATACTGACTCACCCAGAACATAGCGAGCGCACCCATAAGTGCACCTAGCAAAGCGTCCCAGCCATCCGTGCGGCGCGTAAACATCCCAAGGATGAACAATCCCGCCAATACTCCAACAAAAAGACCCACAACAGTGATGAATTGATCCCAGATCGACTTGACCCCGGTCGTTGCCAGATACATGGCTACCACGGTTCCAAAGATTCCAAGAGCCAAAACAATGCCCTTTGCCAACAGAATCCTGCTGCGCTCACTGCTGCTTTCGCGAAAGCGGATGAACACATCGGAAACCAAAACGGTGGATGTCGAATGCATCGCGGAGTCCAGACTCGACATTGCGGCGGCAAAGATTGCGGCAATCAAAATCCCAGTCAGACCCGGAGGCAGTGCCTGCGCAATAAAGAGCGGTACGATCCCATTGGTATCGACAGACGGATGGAGCAACACAGGGTTCGCTTTATAAAAAACATAGAGTGCCGTGCCAAGCAGGAAGGCGATGATCGCCCAAGGGATAGAGACCGCCACATCCAACCAGAGAGCCCGTCGGGATGCCTGCACATCCGGAGTCGTCAAGTAGCGCTGGATCACCGACTGATCCGACGTGAGCCCTGAAAGCCGGGAAAACACATTCCCGACGATCACAACCCAGGCGGCCGCGACACCTACATCCATAGTTGGCAGAACCAACTGCATCTTGTTGTCCGCACGAACGATGCTCACAAATTCACCAAAACCACCTTCCAACGAGAGAAACACCGTGACCACGGCCAGAAGTGCCCCGGACATCAACAAGGCGGCTTGCACCACGTCCGTCCAGACCACAGCCGCCATGCCACCAGTGATGGTATAAACCGTCGCGATCGCCCCCATCAGGACAATGCAAGTCGTCAAATCAAGGTCGGTAACCGTAGCCAGCGCAAGAGCGGGCAGCAGCAGTACAACCGCCAGGCGGCCAATCTGCATGGCACTGAACGACAGTGCGGCAAACAGGCGCACCTGGATATTGAACCGCATCTCCAGGTAGCTGTAAGCACTCGCGACAGGAAAACTGCGGAAGTAGGGAATAAAATAACGGGTCACCACGGGCACTACGATGAACCATGTGAGCACACCAAGAAAGTAAGCCCAGTTGGTGGCAAACGCTTTCGCCGGAACCGCCATGAAACCAATCGAACTGACCTGTGTCGCCAATAGGCTGATACCAGCAGCCCACCATGGAATCTTGTTTCCTGCGAGAAAGTAGTCGTTGGTTGTAGATCCCCTTCGAATAAAATAGAATCCAATGAGAACAATAAGAGAAAGATAACCAGCCAAGGATATGTAGTCCAGCGTCCGAAAATGCCTCGCAGCCGAACCCAGTCCTCCTTCCCCCAACACCAAACCATCCTCCCGCTCGCCCACGAACACCCATCCCCCGGAGTAAGGTGCCATCCTCGCTACTGGCGTGGCAAGATCAACGGGCACATCCACCCAAGTACCCGTAATGGTATGATAGGCCTTTAATTCAGTTTCGAGTCCTACACTCCTGGAATCCATTGCTACGAGAACATGTGCGCTGCCAATGGGAGTTGCCGCCCGTATCTCACCCGTTCCTGAAGTCTGCCCCAGCCTATCCCATCGCTCTGCCTGTGGATTATAAGTGTAGCCTTCGCTCCGGTCCCCTTCCTTTCCAAAATCTCCAAACAAAAAGAGCGCGTTGAACTCCGCGGCGCCTTGGACCACCAAAGCCGAGGCCATCAATGCAGGATCAGGCCACGCAGGAAGCGTACGCCACTCAGCCTGTTCAGAACGAAGGTCCAATTTCAGGAACTGATGCAGTTGCCGCCCCTTGGATTCACCACCGGCCAGATACAAACCGGCATCGAGAAGTGCCGCGCTGGGACTGACAACGGCCTCCGGGAGTCGCGGCCAATCACTCCGGACACGAACCGACTGGTAGCGAACTTCCCATTCAATGCGCAGCACTTCGGAACGAGGGCCATCAGCACTCTCGCCGCCTATCAACCACAACCCCTGGTCGCTTCCGACTGCGGCGCCAAACGCGATGCCCTCTGGCAACCTACCAACCTCGCGCCATACCTTCCCGCCGTTTGCTTCCGGGAGCAAAGCCATAATGCGGTCACTATAGACAGGCGACGACGTACTTTCATCGGATCTCACCCCGCCGGCTACCAGCAAAACCCCAGTAGACTGCCCAACGAAGGCCCCCTCCCGAACCTCTTGAAGTCCGGGAAGTGGGCTCCATCGGATCCAATGCTCTTCCGAGGCGGCATTGACTCCACTCCATACCCCGAAGCAACAGAGCCACGTAATTATACAAAGCGGCCATCGAATAAGAACATTGAAAAACATAACTTCGAGACGGTATCGCTTCCTCCAATTAGAAAGTGTATCGCAATGTTACACGATAGGTTCTGTCCAATGCACGAAAGGCAGCCGTATCCGACACCGTAGTAATGATGTCGTCACTATTAAAGAGATTGTTCACATTCAGCTGAAGTGTCCAACGATCTCTGCGATAACCTATAAAGCCATCAAACAGATCGCTGTTATCGACATAAAAGGTATTCGCCACATCACCGGCAAAGCGACCACCATGCTTCCAGACCATACCCAGGAACAGACCTTGCATCGCACCGTCCTGAAAAGCATAGCGTACCATTGCCGACCAGGATGCATCAATGGGAACTCCACGAAAGCTCCGTCCGAGTTCACTGGTAGAGGTTATTTTGCTGTACGCCAAGAGCATATCCAGCCCCGGCATCGGATTCCAGGCAACATCTATTTCATAACCGTCCGTATCCTGAGTGCCCACAGGTTGCAGGATGGTTCCACCACCCAATTCCGGTGGATTAGGAACCGAGATCAAGACATTCGTTAACTCCATGTCAAAATAGGATGCAGTGGCAACCAGGCGGCCATTGAAGAGGTCCGTCTTGATTCCTATCTCACGAATTTCCCCCATTCGGTTCGGGAACTTATTGCCATCCTGATCCAAGGTATTGACAGGAATGTAGGTCTGCCCTACCTGACCGAAGATGCTGAGACCTGGAATAGGTTTTCCAACAATTCCGTAGCGATGGGTCCATTCCTGGTTCGAGGTTGTCTGTGTAGTGCTGTAATCGGGCACAAAGCGATACTGCGCGATACTCTCGTCAGAATCAAAACTGTATGAGGTGTTTTTCACGGTATCATAGCGGGCTCCAACGACAAAAATCAACCGATCCTCAAACATTCCAATATTATTCTGAAAGCCAGCGGCAAATTCATTCGACCTGGAATTGCCATTGAATGGGTTGAACTGCATCGGCACCGTCGCCTTCAGCTGCTCGCGGTTGTAATTAGAGAAATCAGGATTAATAACTGAATAGGAATTCGCGACCGCGGTCGTATTATCCGGATTGGGCATCGCCCAGAAGAAAAAGGCCCGCTCGCGTTCCGATTGGGTCACTTGCGCATTGATCACCATTTGATGACTCAAGGCACCTGTCACAAACTTACCAACCAAGTCCACAAACATGCCGCTGTTCTTGGTATATCCGTCGAACTCACGCATCGTCCGGGTCGAACGCCAATCGGCCACACGAGGATCGTCGGCGGAAATAAAGCGATTATCTCCATTCACCTGATCACCATTGGCATTGGTATACTGCACAATTTGTCCATCGGCATCCACAGGCGTTGGCCGCGACATTGCGTAAGACGGCGATTTATCTCCACGACCGTGGCTGTAGCGGCCAACAAGACGAAGGGTCCAGTTCCCATCGACAGGACCATCGAACCAGTGTTCATAGCCCGATTCCAGGCTGACGATATTCGCCTTGGAAACATCATCTTCGGGGTTCGCATTATGGCTCTTGGAACTTGCGAACAAGGGGTTCCGGACGACAGGTGCCAACCCGGGATTCTGTGGATCCAGGTGTCCGGTAATAAACGGGTCCCCCTGCTCACGATCCAACTCGAAATGCATATACTGAACACGTCCCCATATCTGTCCTGTGAAGCGGTCCTCAGGCCCAACCCTATGAGTGAATGCCAGCATCGTATTGGTGAAATCGTTGGGTGCCTTGGATTCATCAAAATGTCGATTTCCCCGGCGCATGGAAACAACCGCACGGTAGGCATTGCGTTCATTTATCGGACCGGTCGTATCAACCATGCCGCGAATAAATTCGTCGCTGCCGCCCTGAACCTGAAACTCCAGGCGGGTTTCCGGTGCGAAGCGTGGCCACTTGCTGATTTTATTGACCACCCCGCCCATGCTGGTCGTTCCATACAGTGTTCCGGCAGGGCCTTTGATCACTTCCAGCGATTCATAGGCAGCAGCATCGTCAAATGCATAGTCCACGCCCTCGACTACTTCAGGCAGCCCATCGCGTATACGCAATCCAACCACAGAAAAACCACGCAGGGAGAACCCCGCCTGTCCGGGCGAGCCATCGGCCCCCTGTTGGATACCCGAGACCAGCCCAAGGACTTCCATACCATCTACAGCGGCCCGGTCTTCAAAAATTCTCTCATTAAGGCTGATAACCGAAGTTGGAATATCGGTAACCGGAAGTGCGATTCGTGAGGCACCAAGCGAGGTTGTGGTCGCATAACCCACTTCAGCTTCATCGCGAACAACAAAAGGGGACAGTTCAAAAACAGGAGCTCCATCTTGGGGAACATCCTGTGCGATAGCGGTACAACAGACAACTGCTGTCAGCAATCCAGCTATTCGAGGTTTCAGTTTCATTTGCATGGGTCGTAAGCTTTGATATTTATTGAATAAGGAGTTTTTTGACTACGAAACACAGGGAGCGCAAAAAGTTGCTTCCCAGATGCCACGCCCAAGAACTGCCCAATCCACCCCACTAAAACGAGTAGTTTAGACCGGTCCCCAAAAGAAACCAATTATGCTTTCATATCAGCCAGTACTCGTCCATGAGCAGTCATCTCCCCCGACCCAACTGGGGAGCAAGCAGGACCACTACTAAAACCAGAGGCCAAATATTTCCGCCTTCGAAGCGATACTGGGCGAATAGTTCGGGCCAGGGCTTCTGCGCAACCAGTCGACCAAAACTGAATTCGAAAGCAACCGTCAGAATCAGCCAGTAGCAACCGATCCGCCAACGGTCGAAACGGCGCAAAGAGCCACACCAAGGGAGCGTCCAATAGGCGATGAACAAGATCAATGCCGACAACAGGAGGCCGCTCAGGAAAAGGCTGGTCTTCGGTGGTAGAAAGGTGTCCAGAACGGCCTCGCGAACGATGCCGTTCAGAATAGCGAGCACCAGGATTAGGAACCAAATCAGGCTGGCTTTATGCCAGTTCATACCACCTCAAAACCCGTCAGGGCTCGAAACGCTGGTTACTGAACGCAGGTCTCTCGGGGCGCTGGATCTGAATGTAGCCGTACCCCGTGTTTGCATGGCAGACATTGCAGGCGTTCACCAGCAGGTCGTAGTGGCGCAGGAAGGCTTCGCCGTTAGCATTGTCCACAACCTCCTCAAGTTGCTCAATTTCCGGTGACAGCAGCGCTTCCATTAAAGGAGACAGCGGCTGGTCATTCTCAACCAGATTGGCGGCCATCATTTCTTCCATGGTTTCCTCCATTTCATGCAGATAAAAATCCGCCAATGGCCAATTCTCCGCGGTACCGGAAAAATACAGTTTATCCATCCACAACTGCATTCGACTCATGCCTACTGCCAATTCGTAATCACCAGCGGTAGATTCAGCGACGACTTGCTGCAGTCGATTGATTTGAATAGTAACCACCACACCCAGCACCACAATGGCAGCCAGCAAAACAGGAATCAGTGTTCTTTGAATGTTCATGGCTACGGGTCTATTCAAAACCTGGCTAAAACTCACGACTAAAGTACCTGTTTGCGTCAAATGTCACATTCAATAGATGCCGACAATCCAGCCGAGCTTCAATGGACTCACCTCAGTCCACAATTTCGGCCTGCTGTAACAAAGCGGACATCTGATCCGGTGACACTGGCAAATTCCCAGCAAAGTGGTGCATTTGTTCACGCAACCACTCATAGTTCTCTGGCAACTTCCGCATCAAGGGCTCCAAATGAAAGCTCTGCATCCATCGCTTGCGCCATTGTTCAGCGACCTGGGCGAGGGCATCTTCACGCTCCCCGTCTTCCCGCTCGCGGGCGATGCATTCGACCAGATCCAGGGCTTCGCATATGCCATGGTTCATGCTGAGCATCCCGGCAGGAGGGCCCATGTGAGCCGCATCTCCTGCAATCCATAGACGGCCGCGACCAAAGCTGTCGGCCAATCGGTTTTCAAACTTCACCACAGTACGCCAGCGAAAGGCCCCAGGGCGGGCTTTGAACCAAGCTGCGTGCTCCGCCAACATGGCTTCCAAATGGCAGCGATCGAGCAGCGGAAAGCTCTGCATGCCCTTTTGCACCGTGGCCTGGGTCTGTTCCCGCATTCCGGGAAAGAGATGCCCCGGCGACAACTGGAAACTCCAGCGGCAATAGCCGTCCGGCAACGGCCAATAAATGTGCGTTTTGCCGTCTTGGATGACAAACCGGAGCTCATCTGGCAGCTCTCCTTCTGCCTTGAACTCGAAAACTGCGTATTCAACTGGCGGACCCTGCTTCACATAGTCAATTCCAGCCGTCCTCCGTACCGAGGATTCATGGCCGTCCGTGCCAATGACGTAGTTCACGTCATAGCGGAAGGTCTTGTCCACCTGGGTTGCAAAATGAGCCACTGCATAACCGGTCATTCCTGTGTACAAGCGATCAACCTGAAGCCGCATCGAATCCTCGAAATTCGCTTCAAACCGTCCCCGATGGTGCCACATGGGTGCGTGGTGACGTTGTTCCAGCGCCGTCGCAAGGATCTCCTCCAAATGGTTCTGGCCAATAACCGTAAGATACGGGAAATCCACAGCCAGCTTTCCGCAATCCAATACCGCCCGCCGCCTGGAACCGTCATAAATGGCAATCTTATCCACCTTCAGGGCGTGTGCCAAAATGGGCTGACTCAAATTCAGAACGTGCAGCCGACCCATCGTGTCCGGATGCAACGCCAAAGCGTAACTATGGGAATGAACGCCTCCCGCCTGCTCAAACAGGCAGTGCTCCACTCCGTTTGCAAGCAGCCCATGTGAAGCAGCCAAACCCACAGGTCCCGCTCCCAGAACCGCAATATCAGTGCTACGATTGTTGAACATGATCTTTAGGGGGTCGAAGTTAAGCGTTAGCGTTGCTAATGTCGCGCTAGCATCTAATTAGAGTTTATAGTCCTTCAAATTCCTTGGGTCAACCAGAACTGAAGGCTAAAAGTCGTATTTTCGTAGATGACATGAAGAGTGCCAGTTGAGAAAAAATCCTTCAAACTGGCACTCTTATGAATAATCTAACAAAGACCGAAAGTTTAGTAGAAACGCGCGGTTCTGCCA
>JBJHBN010000062.1:0-8770 GCA_050485505.1 Opitutales bacterium
TGGTTTCAAAGTTGCCCACAAACTCACAGGCATTAATAAGAAGAAGTCTTTTATATAAGATTTATATATGAATAGTTAATGGTTGTCAGTTGTACTTTAAATCGCCTTTAATCACTCATCCTTTCGCACCCAAAACTATGAAGTTCAAAATCAACCGAGACCATTTCACCAGCGGCCTTCAACAAGTTCTCAACGTTGTTGGGACACGCGCAACCATGCCGATCCTGAGCAATGTGCTGATCGAAGCAGGCGACGATGGTGTATCCCTGACCACGACCAATCTCGATCTGGGCATTCGTTGTAAGATCAAGGCTGAAGTCTCGGAAAAAGGCTCAGTAACATTGCCGGTTCGAAAATTGGCACCGATTATCAAGGAGATGCCGAATTTGGATGTCGAGGTTGAGTCCTATGCCAACAACCACGCAAAGGTTTCTTCGGGTACGTCCTTGTTCCGGATTGTTGGGATTGGTGCAGACGAGTTTCCAGCGCTCCCCTCATTCGCCGATCAGCACAGTTTTGTGCTCCGGCAGGAAGATCTGGAGAAAATGTTACGCAGCGTTTCCTACGCTCAGTCGACGGATGAAACCCGTTATATTATGAACGGGGTGTTTTTCAATTTTGCCGATGACCAATTGACTTTGGCCGCCACGGATGGTCGTCGTCTGGCGGTGATGAGCCGTGAACTGGAGATTTCGGAAGAGAATTCCGGTCACCTTATTCTGCCGGCGAAAACGGTCAATGAGGTTGAGCGTTTGCTCGGCCAAGGTGAAACGGTGCGCATAGCTTTCAATGATCGGCAGGTGGCCTTTGAAATCCAGAGTGGAGAGGATTCGGATGCGTCGGGTCTGTCTGACAGCATTTATCTGGTATCGAAAACGGTTGAAGGTAGCTATCCCAATTATCGTCAGGTGATTCCGAAGGAAAACGACCGCCACATCAAACTTAACCGGGAATCCTTCGCCAACTGTGTGCGGCGGGCGGCATTGGTCAGCTCGGACAAAAGCAGTTCGGTGAAGGTGCGGGTGTCGGAGAACTTGCTCGAAATTACCGGATCCAGCCCTGAATTCGGTGAGTCCAACGTGACTTTGAATGTTGAGTATTCCGGCCCCGAAGTGAGTGTGGCCTTCAATCCCCACTTCATGTTGGACCCACTGCGCGCGTTGACGCGCGATGAAGTGATTTTTGAATTCAAAGATGAGTTAAGCCCCGGGGTGATCCGCACACAGGACAGTTTCCTTTGTGTAATCATGCCGTTGCGCTTGAACTGATACCGTTCCATTGATCGCGTCCGTTACGCTGCAGATTATTGTTTTGGTCCTGGCGTTCGCGACCTTGGGCTTTACCTGGGGTGCTCGTCGCTCTGGCTCTCCGTTGCTGGCTGTTTTTTCGCGCTGGAGCCGCTGGTTTTTCACCGCTGCAATCGGAGGCTATTTGTTGAGTGAGACGGGTTGGACGAGCTATCCCATCTGGGTAACTGCCAGCGTCAGTTTTCTGGGCTGGTTTCTCGTTGAAACTATTTATAACTGGGTGGTTATTTCTGCGATTTCGCGCAGCGATCTACCTTTTTTTCCACGCTTTGAGCTTAACCAGCGCACAGGGCAATGGCCAAAGGATGAGCGTTCGATTCAACTTCGGGACTGGTTGCGTGCGAATGGATTCAAGAAGCATCAGTCTTTGCTGGCACGCATGGACGAGCAGATCCTCATGCACGTATTTGTCTATGAGCATCCTGAAAGTTTTGTTCGCATACATATAATCTTTCTGGGTGGAGTGGGTATGAACAATGCCATATCCTGTGCCTTCCATTCTCTGGATGAGCGCAAACACCGTTGGGTAACCGATAATCTCTTTCTGCCCTACGGAGGCTTTTACCCGGAGAATTGGAGTGTCGAACGACGTCCCTTGATGCAGTCTGTTGAGCAATTGTATCAACGTCACCTACAGCGTATGGACGCGGCCTTGTCGGATAAATGGCTGCCGTTCGAGCAGGATGCATTGGAAGTATTGAATGCGGACCGCGCCTTGTTGGAAAAGTTGAACCGAGAAATGGGTTTTTTCAGTTCGGAGGCGGATATGGAAGACAAGGGCCGTATAACCGCAGCCGGCCGCCACCGTATTTGGCAGGAGCTGTGGACGATCGGTTACTTTGGCCGGGCCCGACGTTACAGTTGATCAGGAAAGACTGGTCTTCAGCGGTTTTAGTCCAGCTTCTATTGAAGCGCGACGGGGTTCCAGAAAAGGCGGAAGAGCGAGAGCTTCTCCCAGAGTTTCCATAGGTTCGTCGGCATCGAAGCCAGGTTCATCCGTCGCAATTTCGAACAGGATTCCGTTGGGTTCACGGAAGTAGAGGCTGCGAAAATAGAAACGGTCGACGGGGCCACTGGATGGTATTTTCAGTTCCTGTAGGCGTTGATTCCAAGCCTGGTATTCTGACTGATTGGGCGTGCGGAAAGCAACGTGGTGGACACCGCCAGATCCAGAACGTGCTGGAGGCAGATGAGGTTCGACGGCAACATGCAGCTGGGCGGCCAGTCCACCATGCCCCATTTTGTAGACATGGACCGTAACGGTTTGATCGCCACTGCTGGCCTGTTGTTGATAGCTGTGAGTCTGCTCAAAGGACATCACCTGGGTTAGCACGGAGTCGGTCCTTGCAAGGTTGGGAACACTCATGGTGATTGGTCCTAAACCGTGAATTTGATGTTCGGCAGGGACCGAACCCTTTTCCCAAACAGCTCCGGGTTCACCTTCGGTATCTACAATCAAGCTTAGACGTTGGCCTTCCGGGTCTTCAAAATCAAGGACAGAGAATCCATCTCTTGTGGTCGGATCCTGGTGTTTAATCCCATTTTTTTTGAAATGGCCGTGCCACCATTTGAGACTACTTTCGGAACCTATGCGAAGGCTGGTTCCCACAATGCTATGAGTGCCCCGCTTTTCCGCTGCCGCTGGCCAATCGAAGAAAGTGATATCCGTTCCCGGTGAGCCCTTCCCGTCGGCATAGAAGAGATGATAGGCCGAAACATCATCCTGGTTAACGGTCTTTTTAACCAGACGTAGACCGAGCACTTCAGTGTAGAAGCGATAGTTGAGCTGAACATCCGCAGTCACTGCGGTGAGATGATGAATACCCGTCAATTGCATAACGGATAAACTCGGTCACAAACGGCTATTTTTCAAGCGCCTCAGTGATGCTTACTTTCCGCAATGATTTTTTGGAGGACGGCAAAGCGTGCTTTTGTTTCCAACTCTTCCAAAACTTCCGGGTCTTCGCCGCTGTCCTTGGCTTCCTTGAGCGCTTCTTCGGCCCGCTTCTGGGCATCTGCAGCAGCATTGGCATCGATCAGGTCGACTTCGATAGCGGCTTCGGAAAGGACCATAACCCGGTCCGCCATCACTTGGATAAAACCTTTGTCGATGGCAATGGATTCGGATTTTCCATCCTTGAAATACTGGAGCTGGCCCGGCTCGATCAGAGCCATTAGAGGGGCGTGGCCTGGCAAAATGTCGATTTCACCACCTTCTTCCGTGGGCAGGACCACGTGTTCGATGGTTTCGCTGAGCACTTTGCGCTCAGGGGTGACGATTTCAAGGGTAAGGCTCATGGAACTCAGTCTTGGTTCTTTTCGTGCGCGGCGATCACTTCATCAATTCCGCCCTTGTAGCCGAAATCGTTTTCGTCGATGTGATCGAGTTCGCCATCGAGAATCATGCGGAAACCTTCGATTGTGTCTTCAACATCGACAATCTTGCCTGGAAAACCGGTGAAGACTTCGGCAACCGTGAACGGCTGGGAGAGGAATTTTTGGATTTTGCGGGCACGGAAAACAGTCTGTTTGTCCTCAGGTGACAATTCGTCGATACCGAGAATCGCGATGATGTCCTGCAAATCCTTATAGCGTTGCAACACACCTTGAACACCGCGTGCGACACGGAAGTGCTTTTCACCAACAGTTGCCGGGTCGAGAGCGGTCGACGTTGAGGAAAGCGGATCCACAGCCGGGTAGATACCCAGCTCGGCGATGCGACGCTCAAGCACGATAGTGGAGTCCAAGTGGGCAAAGGTATTTGCAGGAGCAGGGTCGGTCAAATCGTCCGCCGGCACATAGACTGCTTGGAAGGAGGTGATGGAGCCCTTGTTGGTCGAGGTAATACGCTCCTGAAGGTAACCCATTTCCTGAGCCAGAGTCGGTTGGTAACCAACTGCGGACGGCGAGCGACCGAGCAGAGCGGAGACTTCTGAACCTGCCTGGGAAAAGCGGAAAATATTGTCGACGAAGAGCAATACATCCAGGCCCTTTTCATCACGGAAGTATTCCGCCATCGTCAGACCGCTCAGGCCAACGCGCATACGAGCACCCGGCGGCTCATTCATCTGACCGTAGACCAGGGCTACTTTGGAGTTCTCGATGTTCTCGGTATCGATAACGCCTGCGTCGGCCATTTCGTGGTAGAGGTCATTACCCTCACGGGAACGTTCACCCACACCACAGAAAACAGAATATCCGCCGTAGCTCTTGGCGATGTTGTTGATCAACTCCATGATGACAACGGTCTTACCCACACCGGCACCCCCAAAGGCGCCGACTTTACCGCCTTTGGTGAATGGGCAGATCAAATCGATAACCTTGATTCCGGTGGCGAGGATTTCAGTCTCGGTGCTTTGGTCGACCAACTTCGGTGGTTGGCGGTGAATCGGGCTGCGTTTGTCAGTCTTGACATCTCCTCGCTCGTCAACCGGGTCGCCGGTAACGTTGAAGATACGTCCGAGAACGCCCTCGCCCACCGGTACGGAAATTGAATCACCGGTATCGAGGACATCCATGCCGCGGACAAGACCTTCTGTGCTCGACATTGCGACCGCGCGCACGCGACCTTCGCCAAGGTGCTGTTGGATTTCGAGAACCAGCCGGGTATCTTTACCCTGAACCTTATAGCGGATCTCGAGGGCCTGGAAAATGGCTGGAACCTTTTTTTCGTCGAACTGTACGTCAACGACGGCGCCGAGGACTTGGACGATCTTACCTTTATTTTCGCTCATGGATTCGATTTAGCTAAAGTTTTGTGAATCAAGAATGTAGAGTGGCGGCAGTGATTTCCAGGATCTCCTGGGTAATCCCTGCCTGACGGGCTTTGTTGTATTGCAGAGTGAGGCTGTCGGTCAGCTTCTTGGCATTGTCGGTGGCGGCCTTCATGGCAACCATTCGCGCACTGTGTTCGGATGCACGGGCATCGATCAGCAGTTGGTAAACCTGGCGTTTGATGAACAGGTCGAGAAGCTCCTTCAGGATACGCTCTGGATTGGGTTCGAAAATCACATCGCGGTCATCGTGAACCAGCTTTTCACCGGATTCTTCCGCCATGCGTTCGACATCTTCCTGTAAATCTTTGTAGGGATGGAATGGTACCAGGCGAGGCTCCTGAATCAGGGTATTGCGGAAATGCGTGTAGAGCACCTCAACCGTGTCGACCTTGCCTTCGAGGAATTGCTGAATGAGGAATTCAACAACGGGGCGCAGCTCCTTGAAGCGAGCATCTTCAGAGATGGGAAAGTCGGCAAGTAGTTTGCGTTGGGTACGCGTAATGAATTGCTTGGCTTTTCGGCCGACAGTGATGAAGGCAGTTTCATCCCGGTCGAGGCGCGTGATTTCGCGAAAGATGTTTGCATTCAGAGGTCCGCAGAGGCCTCTATCCGTGGATATAACCAGAACTCCGCGGGTCTTGACGCTGCGCTCTTCCAGAAAGGGGTGTTTGAAATCCTCATGAATGCGGTCATTGAGGACTGCAAGCATGCGTGCAAGTTGTTCAGCATAGGGCCGGCCCTCGAGGGCACGATCCTGGGCCCGCTTCATCTTGGAAGCGGCGACCAATTGCATGGCACGCGTAATCTTGGCGGTATTCTTTACCCCCCGGATGCGGTTGCGAATGTCTCTGGTGCTGGGCATGGCTTTAGCGGGTTCCGCTCAATCAGTCTTTCTTCCAGCTGCTCTTCCAGGCGCCGACGGTTTCCTTCAGCTGCTTTTCGATGGATTCGTTGAGCTTCTTCTCTTTGAGAATCTCTTGGAGGAGTTCGGCTTTGCCGGTTTCAACGTATTCCTGCAGGGATCCCGCGGCTTTTACGATGTCGTCAACGGCGATGTCATCAAAGAAGTTGTTCTGCAGACTCCAGAGGAGCACGACCTGAACTTCGACCGACTTCGGTGAGTAAACGGGCTGCTTGAAGAGTTCAACCGTGCGGGAGCCGCGGTCCAGCTGGCGTTTGGTACGGGCGTCGAGGTCGGATCCGAATTGCGCAAATGCGGCCAGTTCACGGTAGGCAGCCAGCTCAAGCTTGACCTTACCGGCCACTTGTTTGGTGGCTTTGATCTGCGCGGCGGAACCCACACGGCTGACCGACAGACCCACGTTGACGGCGGGGCGGATGCCTTGATTGAACAAGTCGCTTTCAAGGAAGATTTGGCCGTCCGTGATTGAGATGACGTTGGTCGGAATGTATGCCGATACATCACCGGCCTGGGTTTCGATGATCGGCAGAGCGGTCAGCGAACCATTGCCGTTATCGGCATTTAGACGGGCAGAGCGTTCCAACAGGCGACTGTGCAGGTAGAAGACGTCACCTGGATAGGCCTCACGACCCGCGGGGCGCTTCAGAACAAGTGATATCTGGCGATAGGCAGCTGCGTGCTTACTGAGGTCATCATACACGATCAGCGCATCCATACCGTTCTGCATGAACCACTCTCCCATCGCACAACCGGTGAATGGTGCCAAGTAGAGATTGGCCGCATTTTCAGCGGCGGGGGCCGTGACGATGATGGTATAGTCAAGTGCGCCGGCTTCTTCCAGAGTGCGGATGGTGCGGGCGATGGTTGAGTTCTTCTGGCCGATAGCAACATAGATGCTGTAAACCGGACGGAAGGATTCGTCGCCACCTTCAAGACCTTGGCGATTGATTTTCGCCTGATTGATAATGGTATCGATGGCGATGGTTGTTTTGCCGGTTTGGCGATCGCCGATGATCAATTCACGCTGGCCACGACCTATCGGAATCATCGAGTCCACAGCCATAATGCCGGTCTGAAGCGGCTGGTCGACCGATTTACGCGGGATAATGCCAGGAGCGATCTTTTCGACTGGAAAGAACTCGTCCGAAGCAATCGGACCTTTGCCATCCACGGCTTCACCGAGAGCGTCGACGACGCGGCCCAGCAAGCCCTTGCCTACGGGAACGGAGAGCAGACGACCGGTGGTTTTGACCGGATCGCCCTGTTTAAGGTGATTGGCATCACCGAGGCAGACGACGCCGACTTCATCTTCTTCAAGGTTGAGTGCGATGCCCATGATGCCACCGGGAAACTCAACCATCTCATTATACATGACTTCGGAGAGTCCCTCCACGCGTGCAACGCCGTCAGCAATCGATGTGATGCTACCGGTGTTGGTCTTACCGACGCCCGTATTGAGGCTTTGGATTTCCTTTTCGATTTGTTCCAGAATGCTGCTCATGGATGAAATATTTTTAGATAATTGAGAAAGTGTGAAGCGTTAGCGAACGGCTTCGGTCAGTTGTTGCAGGCGTCCGTCGACCGATGCATCGTAAACGTTGTCGCCGAGTTTAACGGTAATGCCGCCGATCAGCTCCGGGTTTTCCAGTTGCTCGATGCGGAGGGGGCGCTTGATTCCCTGGGAGAAGCGTGCTTTGAGGTCTTCGACCAAGCTGCTTTCCATTGGGCCAGCGTGCTGAATCTGGAGCGTTTCCTTTTGCAGGGCGCGCTTAAGCATGCGGAGAAAATAGCGGATGAATCCCCTGCGGCGGGCAGAGGACCAATCCTTCAGCAAGCTATCCAGCGCCGGAACGATTTCAGCTACCGCATTGTCGCCGGCATCGAGGGTGAGCTCGATCAGGCGGTTGGCCAGTTGTTTGTCTTTTTCCTCAAGCATCGGGTTTTAACAGTAGGCCTTAATTGAGGCTGGCGATTTCCTTGGTCGCGGCTTCGTTCAGGCGCTTCTTGTCGGCATCATTGAGTTCCGATTTGAGCACCTTGGCCGAGGTCAAAACAACAAGTTGGGCGATTTCCTGGCGGGCTTCACTCAACATGCGCTGGCGTTCGAGGGCATTGGATTCGTCCGCACGCTTGCGCATGTCTTCGATGGATTGTGCGGTGACGGCACGCTGCTTTTCCTCGTAGGCTTTTGCTTTCTCACGGGCCTCGGCCAGAATTTTCTGAGCCTCACCGTTGGCATCGCGGATGATGTCGGCCTTTTCGCGCTCGGCGGATTCCAGCTGTTGCTTGGATTCCTCGGCGAAGCGGAGTCCGTCGGATATCTTCTGCTGACGCTCATCCAGATTCGCGATCACCGGCTTGAATGCAAACTTCCAAAGCACGGTTGCGACCAGAACGAAGTTGATCGTTTGCGCGATGATGACTTTCAGATCGACGCCAAAGTTGTTGAGGAGAACGGTAATACCGGACTCGGACGGGGCTTCGGCGATTGCGAGGGTGATCAGGCTGTCGAGCATAAGGCTAGGTTTGTGATGGAAGTGCGTTTTGAATCGCCGGGCGGGATTGAGCCCACACCGGCGTCAAAAGGGTCGGCCCAGATTACTCAGCGGCCCAGGAAGAGGGCGTAGAAAGCGACAGCTTCTGCGAGCGCCATTCCGATGATGGATTGGACGAGGATTTTACCGGAGGCGCCGGGATTGCGGCCAACAGCCTCCACGGCCTTGTAACCGATGATGGCCACGCCGATGGCGGCGGCGGCACAACCG
>JBJHBN010000063.1:0-8757 GCA_050485505.1 Opitutales bacterium
TCAGCTGGTACACCGCATCGTAGTCGTAGACCAGCGCCCTGCCGTCGGCCTCGATCTCCGCGGTACGGTTGCCCACTTCGTCATACTGATAGCTTAACTGCTGCAGGTTCCCAATACGCAGATCTGTCAGGTGGCCGACTTCATTGTAGGCAGTTTCGGTGCTCAAGCCATTTGCGTAAGGGCGCCGGGTTGCGCGGCCATTGCTGTCGTAGCTGTAGGCCACAAGCGCTTCAACGCCCAGGGCATCGATCGCAGCCAGTTGACCACGTTCGGTGTAGTGATGCATAACGGTCGATCCATTCGGATACACCAGAGCACTGCGGCGATGGGAGGCGTCGTAATGGTAGTCGAGCACCTTGGGTTCCGCCAAACCCTCCAATCGCTGGACTTCCCGACTCAAACGGCCCAGCTCATCGTATTGGTAGCTGTGCTCACTGACTCCTGGAACCCGCACCGATGCCAGGCGGCCAAGGTCATCGTAGCTACGAATGGTAAGGCCTTCTCCATCGTCCCATTGGCTGGTGGTCAGGCGATTGCGGACATCAAATTCACGAAAGTAGGTCTGCCCGGCCCGGTTGCGGTATTCAATGTTATTGCGGTTGGCATCATACACCCAGCTCTCATGGCTGCCATCGGGATACACCATACCGGTACGCTGGCCAAGTGCGTCATATTCAAAACGGTGCATCTGGCCCTTGGGATCAATCAGTCCGGTCAGGCGTCCATGGGCATCGTGCAGGTAGCGGGTTATAAAGCCCAGGGCGTCCATCGACAGGATTCGCCGACCCATTGCGTCGTAGCTGAAGTGGGTGGTGTTGCCCTTCGCGTCCGTTTCACGGACCTTGCGCCCGGCCGGGTCGTAGGCGTACTGGGCAGTGTTCCCGAGCGGGTCCACGGTCTGAATCAGACGACCCCGTTCGTTGTGAAACAACAGGGTCACATTCCCTTTAGCGTCGGTGCTGGCTATGCGCCGCCCCACAGGATCGTAAGCATACCGTGTGGTGGCGGATTCCCCAGTTCCTGGAGCCTGGGTCTGTTCGATCAATTGCCCTCGGGCATCATAATAAAACACGGTAATTTCTCCGCCGGGACGAATCTGGCGCAGGGGCAGGTGTCCGGTCACCTCGCCAATGGGACCGTATTCGATGCGGGTGGCGTGGCCCTGCGCGTCGATCACGGCCGTGCGCCGACCAAAGGCATCGTATTCAAAGTGGGTCTCTACGCCACCCGAGTCCGTGCTGGCCACAACCTGACCCCAGTCATCATACTGCATCGTCTCATGGGTGCCGTCGGGGTAAAGAACACCGGTCAGTTGTCCAGCGTCGTCGTGCTCAAACCCGGTGCGGTTGCCCAGTGGATCGATCACCGCTGCAAGGTATCCTCGGTCATCGTAGTGGTAGTGTGTCTGGTGTCCAAGTGCATCCGTGGTTCGAATCATCTGCCCACTGTCATCAAACTCGCTGCGGCTGATCACCCCTGAGCGCGATTGCTCCACGACCTGCCCCCAGGCATTGTAGCGGGTCCAGTCGCGTGAACCGTCGGGATGTACAACTGCGATCAAGCGCCCGTTGAGGTCGCGCTCATACAAGCGGGTATGCCCCAGTTCATCGCTTTCGGTAAGCACCCGCCCGCGGGCGTCGTGGGTCCAGGAGCGACTGCTGCCATCGACATAGATTTCACGGCTAACATTTCCATGCACATCGCGCTCATAATAGAGGATCTGACCCAGTGCATCGGTCGCGGCGGTCCGGTATCCCCTCCCGTCGGCATCGTAGCTAAAAGAGGTGGTGTTTCCGAGAGGATCAACCACTTCATCCAACCCGCCGCCGGGCAAATAGGATTGGTAAACACGGTTGCCATCAGAACTGCGCGCCTCGTAGACCCGCGGATCCGAGCCTTGGAAGAACTCATCGATCACCCGGCCTGTTTCCGCCTCCAACACCCGGGCGACCTGACCCAGGGCATCGATTTCATCGTTGCGGTATTCAAAACGACGGCCCCGGATGTTGGCCGTCGCGCGCGGATCCATAGCCTCCACCAGCAGGTGGCGGCGTCCGTCCACCGGCTGTTCATAGACGTAATGCGCCGTGATGCCACCAGGATAGTCTACACCGAGGAGCACCGGATAATCCGCGTGTACGGGAATATCGTAGTGATAATCTACCCGCATTCCGTTGCTGGCCTCAACAGCGTCGATCACCGTGTAGCTGCGAGCTTCATCGCAGAAGATCTCAGCGTATTGGATGGCCAACCAGCGACCTGCGGGTTCTGTGATCCGACTGAGGCGTCCCGACTCCCAAACGAAAGACCATTCGAGCCCGAAGTCATCGGCCAAACGATCCAATTGGTAGCCCTCATTCGGAGAGGCGGCAAACCGCACCTGCCCACCCTTGGGGAAGTGGATGGTGACGGAATCGGAGGACCATTCCAAACGCTCGCGGGCGGCGGCTTCGGGCCACCAGTCGCCGGGGGCGACTTCGGTGAAGCGCTGGATCAGGCCTTCGGGACGGCGGAAGGAGAGGACGCGGCGGCCTTCACTGTCGAGTCCGGCGTCGGTAAGTTCCCATTGCCAGTTGTGGGACCAGTTGTGGCCAAGGCCAAAATGGGATTCCAGCCGAGTCAGACGGCTGTTGGCAATACGCCCAAACGACAGACCGTGCAGTCCAACGGCTCCGGGGACATCCAGGTCCCGGGTTTGAAAAGAGAGGTTGCCCGTGTAGGCATCGAGCGTGCCGGCGGCACGGGAGACACCGTGGTCGGCGTCGTTGCCAGGATAAGGACCGGCGGCATGGAGGGAAAAAGCGCACAGGAGTGCAAACAGCAACAGGACAGGTTTTAAGGTCATGCAGCCAATGCCATTTTAAACATCAGGCAGCCACGAAATAAAATAATGGTTAATTTTGATAAATAAATAGGCTTGACCTGAGGGGAGTAAAATTGAGCTACAGCGTTTTATGTGGTATCCACAGCCCCTCAACCCCCGCGGAACCCTCGGCGAGGCTTCCCTACCCCTCCCCAAAAAAAAAGACCTGCGGGTCACCGCAGGTCTTTTGAAAGGATTGTTTCACTCCGGAAAACCGGAGGGAAGTTGCTCAGCGGCCGGTCCTGGCGGGACGGCGCTTCTTGCTGAAGCCGGGCTTGGCACCGCGCGAGCCAGCACCGCCACCTTGACGGGAGCGGAAACCACCGGAGTTACGACCACCCTGGCCACCGCCGCCCTGCCGTCCACGGCCACCGCCAAAGCGGCCACGACCGGAACCGCCCTCGGCGCGCTGGGGTACCGGTTCGGCATGAGGATGGTCACGCATCACAGGAATGTCCTGACGGATTATGCGCTGGATGCTTTTCAGCAAACGGAACTCGGAACGGTCACAGAGCGAAATGGCAAGACCTTCAGCACCCGCACGGGCCGTGCGGCCGATGCGGTGAACATAGGCATCCGGTTCGTCCGGAAGCTCGAAGTTGATGACCAGAGAAATGCCTTTCACGTCGATCCCGCGGGCAGCCACATCCGTAGCCACCAATACGCGGTCGCGTCCAACACGGAAGCGTTCGAGGGCATTCTGACGGGCATTCTGGGACTTATCGCCATGAATTGCGCCGGCCGGGATGCCAGCCTTGGAGAGTTGAACGGAAAGGCGGTTGGCTCCGTGCTTGGTGCGGCTGAAAACAAGAACCCGACCGTTGTGGTCGCTCTCAATCAGGTGTATCAGCAGTTCCAGCTTGTTCGGCTGCTTAACGTGGCAGACCCACTGGGCCACCTTGTCGGCAGTTGTTGCCACCGGTGTTATGTGGACATTGACCGGATTATCGAGAATCTGATCGACCAGGCTGAGAATCGCGTCCGGCATGGTCGCCGAAAACAGCAAAGACTGGCGGCGTTGCGGAAGCAGCGAGCGAATCTGCTTCACGTCTGGAGCAAAACCCATGTCGAGCATGCGGTCGGCCTCGTCCAAAGCAAAAATCTCCACTTCGCCTAATTCCAGGGCACGCTGATCAAGCAGGTCGAGCAAGCGACCTGGTGTGGCTACCAGCACGTCCACACCGCGGCGCAAGGCGCGCACCTGGGGGATCTGGCTGACGCCACCGTAGACAACAGCATGACTCAGTTTGAGATAGCGGCCATAGGTCGCGAAGCTCTCGCTAACCTGAACGGCCAGCTCACGGGTTGGGGTCAAAACTAGCGCACGCGGACGGCCGGGCTTGCAGCGTTTACCATCTTCCGAAAGGCGCTGCAGAATCGGCAGCGCAAAGGCAGCCGTCTTGCCGGTGCCCGTTTGGGCACAGCCCAGAACATCGCGGCCATCCAACAGATGAGGAATGGTCTCCGCCTGAACAGGCGAAGGATTAGTGTAATTCTTGTCGGCCAATGCCCGCAGAAGGGGAGCCGACAGACGCAAAGCGTCGAAGGTTATATCAGATTGCATTCAGTTGTTTTCTAATGCCGGCCGAAGAAAGAAACGAGATTCAGAGAGGACCGGCGGAGCCGTCACAGCCACCATGTAATTAGTGCTGCCCGGCAGAGCATTCGATGAGAGCGATTATACAGCGGAACAGCCTCTCATCGATGTAGACGCCCCAAGGGAAAACCACGGGCTCAGAACCCGCGCAGCATCGGCTGAATAATGACCATGCTGTTTCAATTGAAGGGAGGAAGGACGCAGAATTCCCAACGCCCTGCAAGTACAATCTTTATTTTTGCGCTTGCCAAGTCGATCAGGGCTGCCTTTTTTGGACCGCTTATGACCACCGAAGAAACCACTGCGACCCGTCAACACAAGAATCCGTTGGAGCTTACCCACACGGACGTCGAGGCGCTTACCCGCTTTGTCACCGACACTGGCAAAATTCTGCCACGTCGAATCACGGGCCTTACCGCCCTCCAACAGCGTCACATCACCCGCACCATCAAGCGGGCTCGCAACCTGTTGTTGATGAAGTAATTGAAGGCACCTCCTTCAAACCACACAGAAATTTTGCCGCCTTCACCGGACGTTTATGTTCGGCTGGCGGCTTTTCTGTCTAAAGGCGGCTTGGTCGCCGTGCCAACCGAAACGGTCTACGGCCTCGCGGCCAATGGCCTCGACGCCAAAGCCTGCGATGAGATCTTCGCCGTCAAGCAACGCCCGGCCAACGACCCGCTGATCCTGCACCTGCACGACCGTGAACAAGTCGACCAGCTTGCGCAGGCACCAGACTGCCTCGACGCCATCGCCGAAGCGTTCTGGCCAGGACCATTGACAATTGTTCTGCCGCGACGGCCAGTCGTACCCGACCGTGTAACCTCCGGCGGCGAGACCGTTGCCCTGCGCATTCCAGCTCATCCGGTGATGCGTGAGCTGCTGAAAGCCTGCGGCTTTCCCCTTGCCGCCCCAAGCGCCAACCCGTTCGGCTACATTTCACCAACCCGGGCTTCGCACGTGCAGGATTCTATGGGCGGTAAAATACGCTACATACTGGATGGAGGCCCCTGCTCAATTGGCCTGGAGTCGACTATTCTCGACCTCAGCGTCCCCGAGCGACCCTGCATTCTCCGCCCTGGTAAAATCCGCAAAACGAAGATCGAAGCCGTGCTCGGGTGCCCGATAGAGCAAAACAAAGCCTCCGTCGGCAGCGACCAGAAGGCTAAAGCGCCCGGAATGCTCAGCCGCCACTACAGTCCACGCAAGCCACTGACCCTTTTTCGGGAAATTCCACCCATGGCGCTGCGCAAGGATCCCGAAGTTGGGTTCATCTTCCTCAGCGCCAAACACCCTGACATCAGCAGCGTTGCCGGGCCCAGCTGGAGCCTCAGCGCCTCCGGTGACCTGAGTGAAGCCGGACAAAACCTCTTTCATTGCCTGCGCACTGCCGACGCCAGCTCCGCACGGGAAATCTTTGCCGAGCTGCCCACCGACCCTGCCGCTGCAACCGCATTGAGCGACCGCCTACAACGGGCCGCCGCCCGCTTTTAGAATCCTAAACTGCTTTTAAGCTTGGATTCAGACTGAGAATTCGGTCCTATTTGACCTTTTCCGAAACAACCGCCTAATAAGAGCTATCGTGAGTAAAGCACCAGCCGCAAAAAAACGGAGTCGTTCGGGTTCCACCAAAAAGACCAAGTCCAGCGAGTCGGACCTGTTCGCGTTTGCAGACGCAGGCGTGAATCAGAAGATGACTGTCGAGGAGAAGCTTAGCTGCTTCACTGAAATGGTCCGGATCCGTAAGTTTGAACAAGCTGCCCTGCAGGCCTATCAAAAAGGTCGTATGGGTGGTTTTCTCCACCTCTACATTGGCCAGGAAGCCACCGCCATCGGCACCATCTCGGTGACCGGCGAGAACGACCACATCATTACCGCCTACCGCGACCACGGCCACGCCCTCGCGGTCGGCATGAACATGAACGAGTGCATGGCCGAACTGTACGGCAAGTACACCGGCTGCTCCAAGGGCAAGGGTGGCTCCATGCACTTCTTTGCTCCAGACAAGCGCTACTGGGGCGGGCACGGCATCGTCGGCGGACAGACCCCGCTCGGCCTCGGCCTTGCTTACGCCCTGAAATACAAGGGCATCGAAGGCTGCTGCCTCTGCTATCTCGGAGACGGTGCCGTCAACCAGGGACCTTTCCACGAATCCCTCAACATCGCTGGTCTTTGGGATGTGCCGGTAATCTACGTGATTGAAAACAACGGCTACTCAATGGGCACCAGCCAGAAGCGCTCCAGCGCACACCCTGACGAAGGCTTGGCCGCCCGCGCCGAGGGCTACAAAATCGACTGGGACAGGGTCAATGGCTCGAACCTTTACGAAGTCCGCGCAAAAACTGCCGAGGCAGTGGCACGGGCACACAAGGAGTCGCGGCCGACGGTATTGGAAGTCATGACCTACCGCTACTACGGGCACTCCATCGCCGACGCCAATCACCACCGCTACCGCACCAAGGAGGAAATCCGCCACTATCAGGAAACCAGAGACCCCATCAATGTCTGGAAGAACATCCTGATCGAAGAAGGTCATCTGACGGAGGAGAAAGCCAAAGAAATCGACGCTGAAGCCAAGGCTGAAGCCAAGGAATCCATTCGCTTTGCGGAAGAATCTCCCTTCCCTCCTGCTCACGAGCTGCTCACCGACGTCTATCACTCCGTCGACAACCCAGGCACGCACACGAACGAAGGCAATATCTTCTTCAACGACCGCCTGCCCTTCGAAACCCGCTAAACTTTATCAGCGCTATCCATGGCTAAAATCACTTATCGGCAAGCAATCAAAGACGCACTTGCGGAGGAACTCGAACGCGACGAAAACGTCTTCATCATGGGCGAGGAAGTCGCCGAGTACAACGGTGCCTACAAAGTCACTGAGGGTCTCTGGAAACGTTTCGGCGACAAGCGTGTCGTCGATGCGCCCATTTCGGAAGCAGGCTTTATTGGCCTCGGCATCGGCGCCAGCCTTCTCGGGCTGCGTCCGGTTATTGAGATGATGTTCTTCAGCTTTGTTTACGTCGCCTGGGACCAGGCTGTAAACAACGCCTCTTCGATGCGCTACATGTCCGGCGGCCTGATGAACTGCCCGCTGGTCATCCGCGGTCCTGCCAACGGCGGCACCAACGTAGGTGCCACGCACTCGCACACACCGGAGAATCTGGTTGCCAATTTCCCCGGTCTGAAGGTTGTCGTTCCGGCAACTCCTGCAGACGCCAAGGGCCTCATGAAGAGTGCGATTCGCGACAACGATCCGGTCTATGTGATGGAGAGCACCGTGCTCTACGGGAATGAAGGCGAAGTGCCGGACGATGAGGAATTTCTCGTACCGATCGGCAAGGCCGACGTCAAACGCGAGGGCTCCGACCTCAGCATCATCGCCCACGGTCGCAGTGTTCTCGAATCACTCAAAGCAGCTGAAAAGCTGAAAAAGGATTACAACATTGATGTCGAAGTGGTCGATCTGCGCAGCATTCGTCCGCTTGATGAGGAGACGATTCTCAAATCGGTCAAGAAGACCAATCGCGCCTTGCTGGTCGAAGAAAACAAGCCGTTCTGTGGCGTCGACGCCCAGATTTCTCACCTGATTCAGCGCCGGGCCTTCGACTACCTGGATGGACCTATCCACCGTCTCAGTGCCGTTGACGCACCCGCGATTTACAGTCCACCAATCGAAAAGATCCAACTACCTGACGCCGAAGTGATCACCCGCGAGGTGCTCGACATGTTGCAGGTCAAAGCCTGAAACCCTCCCTCTCTAATTCAAATCCAGAATCCTCTTTGCTATGGCTGAAATCATTGAAATGCCCAAACTGAGCGACACGATGTCGACCGGAACCCTCATCAAGTGGCTCAAAAAAGAAGGCGACAAAGTGGCCGCCGGCGACATGATCGCAGAAGTAGAAACCGACAAGGCCACGATGGAAGTCGAAAACTTCGAGGATGGCGTCCTCCTGAAGATCTACGCTCAGGAAGGTGCCTCCGTCCCGGTTGGCGGCCCGATATGCGCTGTTGGCGAAAAGGGCGAAGACGCCCCCGAAGTCGACGCCCCCGACTCTGGCGATAGCGAAAGCGACAAGGATGAATCGTCCAAGGAAAAGGAAAAGGATAAGGATAAGGATAAGGACGAGGCCCAGAGCAAGGACGAGGACAAAGACGAGAAAAAGGATAAAGACGAGGGCAAAGGCAAAGCTGAAAAGAGCAAACGGGAAGAAGACGAGTCGCAAGACTCCGAGGAGTCCGCCGAGTCCGAAAAATCGGACAGCAGCGATGACGACAGCGGAGAGCGCATCAAGGC
>JBJHBN010000064.1:0-8642 GCA_050485505.1 Opitutales bacterium
AGACGCTATGGCTGCGTGAATGATTGTGCATAGCAAGGCAAGCATAGCTAGCGAACGCACAAACAGATTAGGTAAATGACCGAGCTGGGGAAATGACCGTTTCATAATTCTGCTAACGGATACAGAGAAGCCCGCAGCTGTGTCCGACGTCAACGGATAAGGCCTTGAATACAGGACAAAATGTTTTTTATTCAGACAGGCCTCAGTAAAGGCAAACCACTTGACATTTAGTAAGTTTCGTTACCCAATATGCTTCACTCTCCGACTGCGAAAGCCTTCCCCTCCCCCTCCCGATGAATTCAGATACAGACAGTGACTCCATCGAGCCCGATAGGAATACAGTTGTTGCGAGAAATCGACTGATTGAAGCAACGGCGTTGGACACGTTCCCAATTCGCTTCCCACATCTTAATATTCGGGTTTTCTTCTTTTACAAATTTATTGAATCTGGTGCATGTGAAGTGAGTGATCACGCCCATCATCATTGGGAAATCACCTGGATCAGCCTGGGAAAGGCAACCTATCACCTTCCGGACGACGATATCTCGTTCCAATCCTCTCCTGGAGCATACTTGGTTATTCCAGACAAAACCACCCACAAGTGGGCAATGGATCACTCACCATTTCTCACTCATAGCTGGCAGGTTCGGATTGAACCAGAAGATGCAGACGGCGAAAGAATTATCCAGTGTATTCGCGAACATTCCCTGAAAAGTGATTGTTTGCTTCCAGCCTCGAAGATTCAACTGGATGCGGAGATGATGCTGTGGAAGCTATCTGCCGAAAATACTGCACCAGACATGGTGGCACCCATTCTCTCAGGAATCGCCAGGATAGTGATTGGCGAACTCATTCTTCGTTTCACACCCAAGCTGAGTCTGCCAAATATGCCGGATGAACAGCTGGCACATTCAATCAAACAAAAACTCGCGCAGCGCATTCGGCATTTTCTTGATGACAATATTGACCGTGGTATCAGAATGTCAGATATCGAGTCACACTTTCACTACAGCGGACGACACCTGAATCGAATCTTTCATGAGGCCTATAGATATTCGATTCGCGACTATTTGGGTGAAAGACGCTTGGAACTGACAAAGAGATGGCTCGAGTCGTCCGAGCGCACGATCAAAGATATTGCGTTGTCGTTAGGATATCGTGACAGCAGCCAACTCTGCAATTACTTTATGCGCAGGATGAGAACAACCCCTACCGACTACAGAAGGGATATACGCGAGCGTAAGGCGGAATTCTCACAGAGATCCGTCAGAAACCTTCTTTAGGCCCTAGAGCACTGTCTCGTGCGCCAATGCCTGTATTTCAGACGGCGACAATGCACGACGAAATATTCTAATCTGATCAAGAGCCCCTGACCAAAACAGATTGGGATGAGCCTCTGCTCCATAGCGCCCAAACCACAGCGTGTCATCCTGTTGGATATCTACCGCCTCAGCTGCGCTGACGTCTACGGTTGCCACACTAACTCCATCAACCCAGAGTGACAATTCGCTTTCGCGTTCAAGATTCAAAACGACGTGGACCCAGCGGCCCAGCAGATCCAGCCCCTCACGCTCAGCCCGATAATGCTCCGTTCCGTCGAAAAATACGGCACGCAGCCCGGAATCCGAACCGATCAAACTCACTCCTCCCCGCGCCTGTTGTTCAAGTTCACGGCCCCAATGCTCCCAGGCTCCTAGCAATCCCCCTCCAAAATCAATCAGACGTCCACTCATTGCCGACGATGGGGAACGCTTGACCCACAGAGATATTGCAAAATCACCCTGGCCCAGTTCCAGCGATGATGCATCTAAAACGCGAGCAAAGGCTGACTCCCCATCAAAGTGAAGTGCACGACCGAAACGACCAGCGACTGCAACCACCTCATCGTTTCCCACAAACAGCGTATGCCCGCCACCACTTTCGTCAATTACGGATAGCCCGGCCTCAGCCTCTTCAACATCCAGCGGCCACCATGCTGATACATCGAGCGGAACCGAAGAACCTATTCCGGCAGCGGTCCGAATATCTGGGCCGGACCAAACATACCCATCAAGATCGACCAAGTCCACACGGAGCGCATAAACTCGACCATCCTGCAACGATTCAATTCTGGCACTCTCTTGATCAGATGAAACCCGAATCGGCTCTGCTTTGGAATCCACATGAATAAGAAAGTGGCTGAGTTCTTGCTGCGGATTCTCCCAAGTCAGCTTGATTCCGCCATCAATACCATGCGCCCGCAAATCGCGAATCTGCTGCGGGCTCTCAGCTGCCGCCACCAGCACTCCATTTGAACGATTGCCATACGCATCTACCGTGCGAATACGCAACTCAACCAAACGGTCGGCACTGGGTCTGGGTATGGTCACTGCGTAATCAGACGCCGGCACGAACACCGGGCTATATTCAAGTTCTCCTTCAGCACTAATCCAAACCCCAGCATACCGAGCATCCTCCGGAGGTGTCCATGCAACGAGCAACATTCTGTTGTCTCCTTCATCAGCCGATATCACGACTGGTTCCCGGATTTCCTCAGGCACCCCGTAGTGCATGGGAAAATCATCCAATCTTCCAATGCGATCATAGTCCATACGCGAGGAATCGAACCCTTCACGCCAACTGACATTCTCATAGACGTGCCCGAAGTCAGTACGATTTGTCCGGAAAGGTGTACCCGGGCCACGTATTTCAATATCTCGCAATACCTGACCCACCACTCCTTCTGTATAGTCAAAAAATATTCCATTGGGTGGTATATCCAACATAGAGGGATGCGATGGTGCATTCTCGATCAACAATTGCTCCAGGTAGTTGACTGGATGGATTTCCTTCCCCGATATGCCAGCCATGTGCACAGCCCCCATGTCTCCACTATCCTGCCCCATTCCATAGACGCGAGAATACGCAACACGGTTTTCCTCGGCACGAGGTCTTCGCGTATCAGGGATACCCCGTTCAACATCAGAAGGATTGAGCTGAGCGAAATTACCTCGAATGCTAATCCCATGACGGGATCCATCAAACACTTCGCAGTGAAGTATTTCGTTGCTGCGCCCTCCCCAAATACTGATCCCGGCGCCCGCATTAACGCCAATGAATTGAATTACATTATTCTCAATCCGGTTCTCCTCATTCAAGTCATCGGGATACTCGTTTCGCTCCCTGTGCGCCGACAATACAATACCTGAAATACGGATATCACGTATCCAATTACCGTATATGAGGTTACGCTTGTTCGAACGTTCCATATAAATCGCACAAGCACCTAGATGCTGGAAGGAATTAAAGCGAAGATGAATATTCTCAGTATGATACAAGTGCAAGGCTCCGTGTGCACCGTCTCCCGTAGCTCCAAACTCGTTCGGGGCCTCCCAAACCATGTGTGACGGCCCAGTCATAGAATCGAAAGTACCGGTGTACGCGAATGCAAACCCCTCCAGCGTAACATCGCTAACCGGACGAGCGGAGTCCTCACCAGTAAGCTCCACCACACGCATCAAGGAAGGCACCACTATGTTCTGTTCTGAAGGATGCCCAAATCGTGGCCAATAATAGAGATATCCCTCTTCCCTATCCAAATGAAACTCGCCAGGCTGATTAAGCAGATCCAAGGATCCCTCAATGTAAAATCGTGCACCCCGTCGGATATCGGGATTCCTACCGCCACCTACAGTGATAGTCCGTTGTTCAAAGTCTATTTTTTCAATAGGACGGGTAAATAATGACCAGTCGGCAAATCCCCATGGCCGAAAGACCAGAAATGCACCTTGCTCGACCAGATCCAATCCCAGAAGCTCCTCCAGATCCCCTTCCCTCCAAGTCAATGATGAATCAGATCCATCCACGGATCGCAAATATCTGGATTCCGATAGCGGAAATTGCGGATGAAACTCGTAGTTTGGGAAGCGAGCTCTGCGAGCGCGAATTCCGTTCTCATAAAGAGTATGAAGTACACTAGCAGGGTCCACTTTGACTCTAAAAATCCGGTCATCGACCTGCTCCCAACAAGTCATCCGGGCACCGCCTAGCAATCGCGCTGATCCGGGGACGCCGCCAGCCCGATAAATCACCCGGAAGCCGTCGCGACCTGAATCCTGATAGGTTAAACTCAGTGGCTTCTCCAAAACGTAGTCCCCGGCAGCAACCTCGATGAGGATATCACCGTCTATCTCAGTTTCAAGCGCACGAACCGCATCGCGCGCACGCACCAAAGAAGCAAACGGCTCATCACGCGTCCCCGGCCCAGCATCATCACCATCTGGAGCGACGAAGAATACCGCACCATATTCATCCGCGCTCTGGTCAAATATTGAATCAACATGCGGCATCGAATAGGAGAAGCCTGAGACACAGGACAACAGCGCAAAACATAGGAATTTCAGTGTAATAGGAGCTGCGCGATAAGAAAAAAAGAACATAGTGAATAGTTGCAAAGTGATAATATTGTTAGGAGCAAACATCCATAAAGAAACCACACCGGAAGCATTAGACCAGTCACGATCTATTTTTCACGGCTTCAATAACTGCGTTAGGGGTTCGCGCCAATTCTACGCATTCTCGAAACCATGTCGTCGCATGCACTGGCAAAAATCTTGATATCCACGGACACCGTGAAAAACCGGACCCCAAGACGGTAATACTTTTCTGCAGCCGAAATATCGTCCACATAGATTCCAGTTGCTCGGTTGCTGGCGCGCGCAATCCTGCTGATCATCTGAATCTTTTCGAGCACCAACGGATGCGAAACTTGGCCAGGCACTCCCAAGGCCTGAGAAAGATCATAGGGGCCAATATAAATCAGATCCAAACCCGGAACAGCAACGATTTCATTCAAGTTTGCCACTCCATCACTACCTTCAATTTGCACTGCCACTAAAGTGTTATTATTCGATTCTCTGAGGTGATCATCTTTCGCTTTATAGCCATACCTTGCGGCACGGGAATAAATATCCATCCCCCTATCTCCCAAGGGATAGTATTTAGCAGATTTAACGATCATTTTTGCAGCATCTGCAGTGCCCACCATCGGAACCATAAGCCCTCCGACTCCCTTGTCCAAAGGACGCAGGACAGATGACACATGTTGCTCTGCAACTCTGACAATAGGACAAACTCCAGCAACCTCGGAGGCCCGCACCATATGCTCCAAACGCTCAACTGAAAATGGACTGTGTTCCATATCAATCAACACATAGTCCCAGCCGCTCAATCCAAGAACCTCAATCATACAAGGACTTCCGGCTTTTATAAACGTCCCGAACACAGGTTTTTCTTCCGCCAATTTCTCCATCAATGTGTTCATTGTTTCTCCTTTTGAAAAATATATACCCTCTAGTTTATCGCTGAACTCTTCCGGAGCGCTTCCCCTGCATCACGTGCAACACATCATCTCGGGAGGCTAGGTTGAAATCACCGGGATAACTATGCGACAAACATGATGCTGCGGTTGCAAAATCAAGTCCCTGTCTGGGACCCATTCCGGAATACAGACCGTAGATCAAACCAGCTGAAAAGCTGTCACCTCCGCCAACCCGGTCGACAATATTTCTAATGGGATAAGGCTCATACTTCTCACCATTCAATGGCGATAAGTGGCTTTCTTTGGAGGTGCAGTCATATAGCATAGCCCCCCAGTTATTGTGCGAAGCCGACAGGCTCTCGCGCAATGTGATTGCCACGAACTTTGCCTGAGGAAACATCTCATGCATCTGTTCAGCTACGTCAACGTACCTTGCAACATCCAATTTACCAGACTCGACATCGGATTCACCCGCACGGATCCCGAGTATATTTTCCGCATCCTCCTCGTTTCCAATGATCACGTCAACCAATTGCAAGATCTCCCGCATGACCTCACCTGCGAGCGCTCTTGGGGAGCACTCTTTTTTCCACCGCCACAGCTTCTCTCGAAAATTCATGTCTATACTGATGGTAACACCCATGGACCGGGCGGCCTGACATGCCTCTTTCACCACAGCTGCAACGCTTTCAGATAGAGCTGGCGCTGTTCCGCTGAGATGTAGCCATTCTTTCCCATCAAAAATTTCGTTCCAGGGAAGATCACCACAGGAAAGCTGGGTTATGGCTGAATCACTTCTATCATAGATCACCTTTGAGGGACGCTGATTCGCTCCCGTCTCCAAATAGAATATCCCCAAACGGTCACCACCTCTGCGAACGAAAGATGTATCAACACCAAACTGCCGAAACTGATTTATACAAGCGTCACCAACATCGGTTTCTGGAACGCAGGAGACCAGGTGCGCCTTTGCGCCAAAACGGGCTAAAGACACCGCCGCGTTCGCCTCTGCCCCGGTATATGTGACATCAAACTCCCTCGCTTGCAGGAAAGACTGATTATTTCTTGTACCAAGACGCATCATTATCTCGCCAAAGACAACTACATTAAAATTTTTCATTTCTACTTATTTTTCTCTAACAGATCTTATAAAATTTTGCGCATGAACCGTAACCTCATGGAATTCACCAGCATAAACGAGTCGTTCAGGAACCAATGCACCACCTACCCCAATTGCACATGCACCCGCCTCAAGGAATGCTGGAGCAGTTTGCGTATCAACACCTCCGGTCGGCATGATCTCAATCTGCGGAAAGGGGCCCTTCAGATCACGAAAATACTTTGGGCCTCCAGCCCTGGCAGAAAACACCTTTACAACATCAGAGCCGAGGCTCCACGCGCGATGGATTTCGGTCGGAGTCATTGCACCAGAAAGTGACAGTGCGCCAACCTCACGACACAATGAAATCACTTCAGGGACAGTTACGGGAGAAACCACGAAACGGGCGCCCGCATCCAAAACTTCTCTACAGCAACCGTCAGTCAACACTGTTCCCGCACCTATCACTACATCGTCCTTAAACTCCTTCACACAGCGGGCTATCTGAGAAGCCGCACTTGGCACGGTCGTGGTTATCTCAATAAAACGAATTCCGGCTACAACCAGTGACTCAACGGTCCGACAGATAACTTCAGGAGAATCAAAACGCAGAATGGCCACAATCAGCTCACTCTTTAATCGGGGCAAAAGTGGATTCATAGTCTTCATAAAGTTTCCTTCTTCTCACCAAGAGGAACAAACAAGGTCAATATTACACCTGGAATCGCGAGGACGAAGGAGACGATAAATAGCATTTCATAGCCAATCCATTCCTGTACGACACCACTGATCATAGAGGGTATATATATTCCGAGCGCCATCAATGCGAATGAAATGGCCAACAGAGAAGTCTTGTTTGTACCAACCGCCAGCTTATGCAGGTAGTAGAAAAAGGCGCTGAATCCCATTCCATAGCCGACGCTTTCAGCGACCACGACTACCAGAACATCACGCTTCCATAGCATCCCAAAGATTGTAATTTCTGCCGTCGGCTGCAGATGTGCGAGGTACCAAAACCCAAGATTAGGAACGCACATCAACACAGACAGGGGCAGGAATGTCCTGCGCAGACCATATCTGGCTACCAACCAGCCTCCGATGATTCCACCAACAATCGTACCTGGTATAGCGGCAAAGGACTTTATCGCCACCAATTCGGGAATGGCAATGGCCATCCCCCCGACATCCACCGAATCCATGAGAAACGGATCCGCCATGCGGAGCAGTAAGCCCTCGCCAAAGCGATAAATCAGGATGAAAAAGATCAGCAGTAGTGCCTTCTCTTGTTTAAGGTACTCGCCCATCACGCGCGCCAAAGCAAACCCTTCGCGCTCCGTATTCGGTGAGTCATCAAGCGGGCGAGGCAGAAACCTCCAATTGTAAAGCGCGGCGAAACCCGTCAGAATCACCAAAACAAAGAACATTGCCTGCCATCCAAGCCTGTCTGATTCTGCCTCCAAATTAACGCGTCCAGCCAACCCCACCAAAAGACTGATTGTAAAAATGATACCCAAGCGAATTGCAGCGGTCTTTACCCCAATAAACGCCGCCTGGTCGCGGGATGACAAAATACGGATGTAATAACCTTCAGAAGCAATTTTAAAGCAAGCAAATGATACTGCTAATAGGAAAAGCGCACTCAACGATGCGATTGTAAAGAGCGAGTCGAGATAAAACGTAAACGGGATCAGCAAGGAAATTGTCGCCATTATGAACATAAACGCGATCGTAAGGCTCCGCTTGGAGCCCATACGGTCGACATACGGAGCGATCAAAAAAGACACCAGCAGAGGCAGCTGCAGAAACGATAAGAAGCCGATAAACGAGTTCGAATACCCCAGATCCTTATACATGATGGTGACACCATGTTGAAGAACGCCCGACTCAACTGCACCTGCTATAAGATATATTGCCGGGATAAAGATCCACGGGCTAGAAGCCAAATTTATTTCTTTTCTGGTTCTCATCCCTTAACGCCGCTCTTTCCACACTTAGGTTTAGTCTCTCCCATATTATTAAATTTCTGATATAATGCCAGCTCCAACCTGGTGATAGTGTGTTCTTGTTCGCATTTCGAAAAGAAGGAAAACCGATTCCATCCTCGACGCAGGAGCGTCATTGGGACCCTGTAATCCCTGTAGTAACCACTACTATCAGGAACTCCCTCAATGAACGGGTACTGAAATAGCTCTCCCTCAACACAGGTAGCATCCAGGCGCGTTGCTCTGCAGAACGCATTTATTT